>REEU01000204.1 GCA_007694905.1 Gammaproteobacteria bacterium
CCTGCGGGCCTATGCGGCCCAGCGACTTTCGCTCCCACTGACACTAGCAAACGCCTCGCAACATCAACGGTTTACGTTATGTTCCATGAGAGCGGGATCCGGTCAATCGCAGCAGGGCAGGGAGCAGGACGAAGGTCACCACGAGCATGAGTCCGATGGCGATGGCCAGCAGCAGGCCCACGGACGCCGCGCCGCGGTGCGGGCTGAAGGACAGCGCGAAGAACGTGCCGATGGTGGTGAGCCCGCTGATGACCACGGCCCTGGCCGTGCTGGAGGTGAACACGCCCTCGACGCTGCCGGCGGCCGTGTAGCGATGCACCACGTGAATGCCGGTATCGACCCCGAGTCCGAAGATCAGCGGGACCACCAGGATGTTCGCCATGTTCAGGGTGAGGCCGCTGAGTTGGGCGATGGCGAAGGTCAGCAGCAGCGACAGCGTGATGGGCAGCAGCACCAGCAGCGGCAGCAGCAGGGAATGGAAGTAGAGGACCATGAGGATCACGATGGTCACCAGCGCCAGCGTTGCCGCCTGAGTAAACGCCGTCACCACGACGTTGCCCACGCCCCACTCCACCACGGCCCGGCCGGCGTAGTTCGGGCTGACTGCGGCCACCGCCTCGATGAACGCGGTGGTTGCCGCCCGGTCCGTCAGTGGGCTTGAGGGTTCCACCCGGATCAGGTGACGACCGTCAGCGGTGATCAGCGTACGCCGGAGGTCCTCCGGCAGGTCGTCCACGGTGAACGGCTCCGCCCGGAGCATCGTTTGCAGCCTGTCCAGGCTACTGCTTGCGCTGAGCTCCCCGAAGGCCGCCGCGGTCTCCGCGAGGGTCTCGCGGGTGCTGTCCTGGTCGGCAGGAATCCAGTCACTCGGCGATCTGACCCGCCCCACTTCCGGACGTGCCTCCAGCGTTGCCCGCAGGGATTCGACCGCGTCCGGCTCCGCGATCACCGCAATGCTGTAGTCGGTGGTGAACTGGGCCTGCTGCAGATCGAGCAGCGTGGACATGGCCTCGGTGTCGCTGTCCCGCAGCGCAAGCACGCTGTAGTCGAAGCGCAGATCCTTGGCGAAGTACCCGGCCAGGAGCGCGAGCAGCACGGCGCCGATGGCGATGGGCAGCGACGGTAATCGCGCAGGCGCAGGCGGCCGCGCGGGTGGCGCGACCAGAGCAGGCGCGCCCAGCCACCCGAACAGGGCCGGAATCAGGCTCAGCGTGAGGGCGAAAGCGATCACCATGCCGCCGGCGGAAATGATGCCGAGCTCGGCCAGGCCGCGGTAGCCGGTGGGTGCAAAGGCGAGAAACGCGATGGACGAGGTCAGCATGCAAAGCGCCAGCGCAGGCCCGATCTCCCGTGCAGCTTCGGCCGCGGCCGCCACCGGGTCGCCGTCGTTATGCGCTTCCCGCACTCGGAGGCTGAAGTGAACCGCGAAGTCGACGCTGAGCCCGAAGAACATGACCACGAACATCAACGCAAGGGTATTGAACGTGCCGACGGCGAGGGTGGCCCAACCCAGGGTGAGGGCCGTGCCCGAGACCAGCAGGGCGAAGATGGCCAGACCGATGCGCCAGGAGCGCACGCCGTAGCGGAGGATCAGCGCCAGCAGCAGGAGCGACACGGTGCCGGCCAGCGCGATGCCCTCCAGCGCCATCCCGATTTCTTCATGCTCCAGGACGATTTCGCCGGTGAGCCGCGCGCGGACACCATCGGCGCTGTGCGCTTCGATGTGGCCACGGACGCGATCGATCAATGGGCCGTGGGGCAGACTGCTGTCGCCCTTGGAGCTGCCTTTGAGCAGCAGCGTGACCAGATGGCGATCAGCCGACGTCCGGGCGCCCCCTGCCAGCAGATCGTCGAGCCGGGAAGGGTCGAAGGCGATGGCGGTAAGCCAGGTGCCGAGGCGATCGGGTTCCAGGTAGTACAGGCGCTTGCGTTCGAAGAACGGATCGAGTTCCGGCGCCAGCACCAAGGCGATGGCGGGGTCATTGCGCAGCGCTGACGCGAGCTTGCGTGCCAGCGTCGTCACGGCCAGCCGGTCACGGCCGTCGATGACGACCAGGGCCGTCTGCTGCAGATCCGGAAACGACGCCTTGAACTCCAGGTCATGGGCATACCAGGCCTGCTCCGCGCCGGGCTGAATCAGGCGCTCGAGATCGCCGTCGATGCGGCCGTAGTGCCAGCTCCCGGCAGCAGCCAGGAGACTTGCCAGCACGATGATGACCAGGGTGGTGCGCGGTCGCAGCGAGCAGCGCACGACCCAGGCTGCGAGCCGCTCGCTGACCCAGCTGCGGATCAGGCGGCGCACGGTCGCGGCGCACGCTGGTCCGTCAGGGCCCGATACAGCTCCACGAGCCGGAATACGGAGCGTCGATGGGCATGCTCGGCTGCCTGGCGGCGATTGGCATCACCGACCGTCCTGCGTGCCTCGGGGTCGGCGAGCCAATGGTCGACGCGCTCGCTGAGCGCGTCCACGTCATCTGCCGGAAAGCGCCAGGCAGGGTCCCTGACGAGCCGTGCGGCAGCACTGCCTGGCGCATCCGCAACCAGCACCGCGTTGCCTGTCGCCATGGCTTCGAGAACGGACATGCCCTCCAGTTCCACGGCACCGCAGTGCACGAACAGGTCGGCCGAGGCGTACTGCTCGCGCAGCGCGTCGTCATCGACGGGGCCGATGCGCGCATGGAGCTCGAGCTTCGCAGCCTGCTCGCGCAGGGCCCGCAGCCTCGGTCCGGTTCCGATCAGGGTCACGCTCAGACGATGGTGGTGACTGCAGCGACCGAGGGCCTCCAGCAGGGTGCCGTGGCCCTTCTCGGGCGCCAGCCGACCCACCGCCAGAATTCGCAGGGGGCCTTCGCGGGGTGCTGCGCGCGGCTGCTCCAGAAGCGCCTCGGGAACGCCGTTGGAGATGACGCTGATCGGGCGCTTCAGACCTGCCTCCCGCAGCAGCTCAGCGGCAAACGGGGAGGGGGCCAGCACCCGGTCTGCGCGCTCGTAGATGGCGCGGATGAACGTGCGATACAGCATGCGCCGCAGCCGGGGCCGATCGAGACCGATGTTGTGCAGGATGTTCTCCGGCTGAACGTGGAACGAGCACAGGACCGGAATGCCGAGGCGGCGCGCCACACCGATGGCTGCGTGGCCGAGCAGAAAGGGGTACTGCACGTGCAGCAGATCACATCCTGCGAGCGCCGTTTCGAGGCGCTTGCGAACCGGCCGTGCCAGCGGCGCGCGCATCTGTTCGATGATGCGGTTGACGATGGGCAGATAGAGCCGAGGGAAACCCACACGCTCGCATCCGGGCACGGCGGGTTCGCTGCCGATGGTCAACAGGCGCAGCTGAAAGCCGTCGTCGGCCAGGGCGCCAATGAAGCGCCGCGTGGAGACGACGGTGCCGTTGAAGGGGTGATCGAAGGGGTCGATCACCATGGCGATCCGCGGGCGCCGGCGCGTGATCTCCGCGACGCCCGCAGATGGCGCCACTCAGTAACCCGCCTCGCCTTTCGCGATGACCTTGAAGTAGTCCTCAGTCAGCGGTTCGTAGCGATCGCTGCCGGGCTTCATGACGTAGAGCGGATCTTCGACCTTGTTCGGATCGTAGCCTTCGTCGCGGAGCTTGTTCTTGATCATCTTGAACGTGCCCGTGACCTCGATGTCCTGCTCGACCCGCAGGAACACGGGGCGGGCGTAGCTGGGCAGTTCGCGGTTCACATACTGGGCAAAACGATCGAGGTCGAGCTCGGAGGTGCCTTCCTCTAGGGTCAGCGCCGCCATGCCCGCGCGGCCGTCCGCACCGGGGATCTCGACGCCGTAGACGTTGGAGATCTTCACCTGATCGAAGCCGTTGAGGATCTCACCTACCTCGTTGGTGGAGACGTTCTCCGACTTCCAGCGGAACGTATCACCGATGCGATCGACGAACTGGTAGTGGGGCAGGCCGATGGTGAAGCCCACGTCCACCCGCCGCATCAGGTCGCCGGAATTGAACCAGGCGTCGTCGTCCTCCAGGACGTTGCGGACGATCTTTTTCTCCGTGGCCTCCGGGTCCGTGTAGCCCTCGAATACCGCATCCGGATTGATGTGTCCGAGCAACAGGCCGGCCTCGCCTTTTTCCACTTCGATGCAGCGACCGTTGGCGTCGCGGACGATCTCGTCCTTGTCGACGTCGTAGCGCACCAGCGCGTGCTTCACCGTGGTGGTGCCTACGGTGCAGTCCTTGTTGAGCAGGTTTGCGAACGCCACGTTGCCTTCGCTGGCCCCGTAGAACTCAGTGATGCGCTTGATGCCGAAGCGGCGCTTGAAGTCCATCCAGATGTCGGGCCGCAGGCCGTTGCCCATGGTGCGTTCGAGCGGATTGTCGTGGTCGTCTGGTGACGGCGGGGTGTTCAGAAGATAGCGGCAGAGTTCGCCGATGTAGATGAAGCAGTTGGTGTTGTGCTCGCGCACTTCCTTCAGGAAGTTGCTGGCGGAGAACCTGCGTCGCAGGAAGACGCTCGCACCGGAGGAGAACGAAGCGCCCATGCCGATCATCAGGCCAGTGCCGTGGTACAGGGGCAGGCAGATGTAGAGCCGATCTTTCTCCGAACACTTCAGGCCTGCCTTATGGGCGAGGGCGCCGCTCATCATGTAGCGCCGGTTGGACAGTACGGCAGCTTTCGGCAGGCCGGTTGTGCCTGAGGTGAAGATGTAGAAGGCGTTATCCCCCAGCGTGTTCTCTGCCGTTTCCGGAAGGTTCGACGCATCTTCGCCGGACGCCCGCTCATCCAGATTGGCGGCCCAGTTCAGGGCGCTCGACGATTCACCGTCTGGCACCCACAGGTAGTCGGATTCCTCCTTCAGGTTCAGGTCGCTGCGCACCTCGTCCAGGGCGTCGGTGAGTTCCTCTCCGACGATGCACTTCGCCGAGTCCGTCACTGACACGCAATGGGTAAGTGGCCGGCCGCGGAGGTTTGTATTGATGAGGCTGGCCGTCACGCCGATCTTGTTCAGGGCGATGATGGTGGCAACGAACTCGATGCGGTTCTCCATGAACACGCTGGCGGTGTCGCCGCGGGAAAGGCCGGACTTCATCATGGCCCGCGCATAGCGGTTCGCCATGGCGTTGAGTTCGCCCCAGGTGACCTGCTTGTCCTCGAACAGCAGTGCGGTGTGATCAGCCACCCGGTCCACCGTCCGTTCGATCAAAGCTGCCACGCAGTCTTTGTCCTCCAGAGATCGCGGTTGCATGCCCTTTTTCAGGGTCAGCAGCGTTGGTATCTGGGCCAGGGTCTTCGCAACGTCGACGATTCCCATGAATGTATCCTCTTCCGAGCCAGCCCGGACCATAGCCAGCCCTGGGGCGGGCATCAAGCCGTGGGCGACAGGTTTCGACCTTGCCGGCGCCACGGGGAGCCGCTCGAGCCGTCAACCTCGGAAAGGAGAGGCGACGTGCAGCTTATGGCACACTTCGCTTCGATTCAGTTCGCAACGACGCAGGGCAAGGGGTAGTGATATGCCGCGATTGAGACAGGTGCCCAGGGCCGATGCAGGCCCGCAGGTCCGGACGATCTACGACGCGCTGTTCGGCGACCGGGATCCGGTGGCGTCACCGGGGACGGCTACGGGCACGCCGGGCAACTGGTGGACCGTATTCGCGCTGGTGCCGGATGCGTTCGAGCACACCACAGAGGGCTTCCGCTTCTATCGTAGCCGGCGCCGCAAGCTGGACCCGCGGCTGCGTGAGCTCGGCCAGACCCGGGCCGGATTCGTGCGGGAGTCCCAGTTCGTGTTCTCCCAGCACTGCAAGGCCTGTCGCGACGTGGGGCTTTCCGAGGCGCAGATCGAAGCCATTCCCCACTGGTCCATCACCGATCTGTTCAGTCCTGTCGAGCGGGCAGTGCTGGCCTATACGGATTGCCTCGTGCTGCAGGGTGGGCGGGTGCCGGAGGCGATCTTCGATGCGCTGAAGGTGGAGCTGTCCGACGAAGCGATCCTGGAACTGACCTACGTCACCGCGACCTATGCCATGCATGCCACCATGTCGCGGGCGCTGCGGCTGGAGTACGACGACATCGACGAGCGGGTGGTGGAAGTCCCGGGCCCCGATGTGGCTTCCGCCGACGTCATGAACATGGTCGACCGACCCGGCGATTCCGAGTCAAAGGAGGATTGAAAGATGGGCTACCATCATCTGGCCCTGGCGGCTAGGGACATGAAGGCCATCCACGCTTTCTACGAGGGTGTCATGGGCTTCGAGCTGGTGAAGGTGGAGATCGGCCCGTCACCGGATGGCGGCTGGGCCAAGCACTACTTCTATCGCATGGAGGACGACTCCACGTTCATTGCGTTCTGGGAGATGCATGACATGCCCGGTACCGAGAACTTCGAGACCAACCTCTCCAAGGCAGCCGGCCTGCCGGACCACATCAACCACATCTCCTTCGACGTGAAGGACCGTGCGGATCTGGAACGCCGCCGGCAGCAATGGCTGGATGCAGGCAAGCAGGTGATGGAGATCGACCACAACTGGTGTCACTCCATCTATACCAAGGATCCCAACGACAACCTGGTGGAGTTCTGTCTCACCACCGGGAGCTTCACCGCCGAGGACCGGGAACGGGCCCTCGCGGCGCTGGACGAGCAGAAGCCCGAATTCTCCAAGCCGCCGGCCAAGGTGGAGATCCACAAGCCGGGTGTGCCGGCCTGAGGCGGGCACACCCCGGCAGGAGGGGCCCGCCCAGGGCGGTCGTCAGGACAGTTTCGCCGGGCCGTACAGCTCGGTGAACTGCTCCTTGCGCGGACCGGCGTAGCCGAACAGGTAGGCGCCCACCTTGCGGATCTGGATTTCTTCCGAGCCCTCGGTGATGCGATAGCGGCGGTGGTGCCGGTAGATGTGCTCGAAGGGCTTGTGGCGGGAGTAGCCGAGCCCGCCGTGGACCTGCATGGCCCGATCGGCGGCGTCACAGCAGAGCCGGTTGCCGATGTAGTTGCACATGGACACCCGGTCCGAGATCTCGCGCTCCACCTGCTTGTGGGGCATCTCGTCCATTGCGACCGCCGTTTCCCGAATCAGCAGACGCAGCATCTGCGCCTGGGTGTGCAGTTCCACCAGCGGGAACTGGATCGCCTGGTTGTTCGACAACGGCTTGCCGAAGGGTTTGCGCTGGCGGGCGTAGGCAACGCTCTCGTTGATGCAGAACACCGCGGCGCCCAGGGACGAGGCTGCCTGGCGGATGCGGTTCTGGTGCACGAAGCTCTGGCCGATGGCCAGGCCATGGCCGATCTCGCCCCAGTAGCTGTCTTCCGGAATCCAGACGTCGGTGAGCGAGACCCGCGGGTGATCCGTCGGCATGTTGAACGTCCACAGGTACTCTTCGATCTTCACGCCAGGGGCATCGGCCGGGACGATGAAGCAGGTGATGCCGCGGGCTTCGCCGTCCTTGCCGCTGGTGCGGGCGAAGGTCATGATGTAGTTGGCGTGATGCATCCCGCTGGTCCACATCTTTTCGCCCTGGATCAGCCAGCCTTTCTTGCCGTCCCGTTCCTGGGGCGTACCGGTGGTCTCCATGAAGGTGGCATCGGAGCCGTGGTTCGGCTCTGTGAGGCCGAACGCGGTGCGCAGACGCCCGTTCTGGATGTCGTCGCCGTAACGCTTGAACTGCTCCGGCGTGGCGAACTCCTTGAACATGACGATGAACGGGTTGTTGCCGACGATTGAATGCTCGGTCTGCAGGTCGTTGAACAAGCCGAGGCCCTTGGCTGCGAGGTGCTCGCGGATCACCGCCATCCACAGATTCGAGCCGCCCTGGCCGCCGTACTCCTTCGGCCAGGCGAAGCGCAGGTGACCGGCTTTGTCGGCCTTCTGCCGGGCTTCAGCAAGCAGGGCTTCCCATTCCGGGCGTGGCAGCCCGTTGTTGTCCCAGTCGGTGCGCGCGTGTTCGCGCCGGTGGTCGAAGAAGCGGTTGTTGTCGTCGCGGTCCTGAAGGGGCTGGATTTCTTTCTCGATGAAGCGATCCAGCTCGTCCAGGTAATCCTGCAGGTCCTGCGGGATGCTGAAGTCCATTGGGTGTCCCTCGTGGCCAGTGAAGTGGAAAGGAGAAATCTTTCTCTCACCGAACGTTTCGTGGGCGTTCGGTATCAGGGGAGATCCGGCGCGGCAGTTCCGTGAGGACGGGGTCGTGCACGCTCGCCGGTATGCAGACGCGATGTTCGGAACCGGCGAGGGCGGTCTGAGTCAGCCGCCCGGTATGCGCGGCAGCAGGAAGACCTCCGCGTCCGCGGGGATGGGCACGTCGCGGTCATCGCGGTAGATCTCGCCGTTGATGGCGACCGCGATGCCCGCGTCGAGTTCGCGTGCGAATGCCGGGTAGCGGTCTGCGAGCCGGTTGAGCAGCTCGCGGATCGTCGACGCCGTGACCTCGACAGACTCCGCACCGTCGAGCGCATTCTTGACGCTGCCGTTGGCCCGGACCGTCAGCATGCGTCCCTCCTCACGCCACCTTGGCCGGGCCACGATCGGCCTGACCGTCCTCACGCAGCGCCTTGAGGATGCGCGGTGGCGACATGGGCACGTGGTGCATGCGCACGCCGACAGCGTTGGACAGTGCATTGCCGATGGCCGCCAGCGGTGGAACGATCGACGTCTCGCCGACACCGCGCACGCCGTAGGGATGACCCGGGTTCGGGATCTCGAGGATCATCGTGTCGATGAAGGGCAGGTCGGAGCAGACCGGCATCCGGTAGTCGAGGAAGCCGGCATTCTGCAGCCTGCCGTCGTCGCCGTAGATGTACTCCTCGTTGAGTGCCCAACCGATGCCCTGGGCTGCGCCGCCCTGAAACTGACCCTCGACGTAGTCCGGGTGGATGGCCTTGCCGGCATCCTGGACGACGGTGTAGCGGATCACCTTGGTCGCCCCGGTTTCCGGGTCCACCTCGATGTCGCAGATGTGGCTCGCGAAGGAGACGCCGGCACCGTCGGCGACCACCTCGTTGTGACCGGCAATGGGCCCGCCGGTCTTCGGCGACTTCGCGGCGATGTCCTTCAACGACAGCGGCTTCAGGTTGCCGTGGGCGCTGCCTTTCGCCACCGCCTGCCCGGCCTCCCAGGTGACGTCTTCGACCGGGATGTCCCACATCTTCGCCGCCCGCTCGCGCAGCACCTCGATGGTGTTGCGAGCCGCGAAGATGGCGGCCATGCCGGAGGAGAACGTGCCGCGGCTGCCCTCGGTCATGTCGTTGTGGCCGAGGGACCCGGTGTCGGCGATGTTCACCTGCACCTGCTCGTAGGGGATGCCGAGTTCCTCGGCGGCGATCAGTCCCAGCGACGCCCGCGAGCCGCCTACGTCCACGGTGCCCACGGTCAGCGTGACGGTGCCGTCGACACCGACGTTGAGGTCGGAGCAGGTCTGCCCGCCGATGTTGAACCAGAACCCGCAGGCCATGCCGCGGCCCTGGTTCGGGCCCAGCGGCGCCTTCATGTGGGGATGGTCACGCACTGCTTCCAGCGTCGCCCTGATGCCGATCGGCCCCCATACCGGGCCGTAATGGGACTGGCCGCCTTCCCTGGATGCGTTCTTCAGGCGGAATTCCACCGGGTCCATGCCGATGGCGGCGGCCAGCTCGTCCATGGCGCTCTCGACGCCGAACGCCGCCATGGGCGCTGACGGCGCGCGGTAGGCGGCCACCTTCGGCCGGTTCTGGACCACGTCGTAACCGATGGCCTTGCAGTTCGCGATCTCGTAGCAGGCAAAGCATGTCATGCACGAGAGCATGCCCCAGATGCCGGGGAACGCGCCGTCGCCGTAGCGCATCTCCGCGCGCGCGGCCACCAGGGTGCCGTCACGGGTGGCGCCCAGCTTGATGTCCATGGAGGTGGAAGAGGTCGGCCCGCTGGCCCGGAAAACCTCGTCGCGGGTCATCACCAGCTTCACCGGGCGGTTGGCCTTGCGCGACAGCGCCAGCGCCACCGGCTCGGCCCAGACGTGGGTCTTGCCGCCGAAACCGCCGCCGATCTCGGAGGAGGTCACCTTCAGCTTGGCGATGTCCATGCCGAGCATCTGCGCGCACACGTTGCGGTACACGAACGGGCCCTGGGTGGTCACCCACAGCTCGCCGCTGCCGTCCGGACGGATATTCGCGAGACAGGCATGGGGCTCGATGTAGCCCTGGTGGGTGGCTTCCGTCTTGTAGCTGCGCTCGATGACCACGTCGGCCTTGGCGAAGCCGGCCTCGATGTCACCAAGGCCGAATTCGGTGCGCTGGGCGATGTTGGAGGGTTTCTCGGGCTTGGGATCGACGCCTGAAGTGTACAGCCAGTCGTGGATGACCGGCGCGTCCGGCTGCATGGCCGCGTCGACGTCGGTCACGTGCGGCAGCGGCTCGTAGTCCACTTCGATGAGCTGCAGCGCCTTGCGTGCCGTTTTCGCGTCGATGGCTGCCACAGCCGCCACAGCGTGGCCGTCATAAAGCGCACGCCCGCGCGCCATGCTGTTCTCGAGCATCTGCGCAACGTCTCCCGGCAGCCCTTCCGGCAGAGGCAGGTCGTCGGCGGTCACCACCGCCTTGACCCCTGGCAGCGCCTCGGCCTTGGAGATGTCGATGGCCTTGATCCGCGCGTGGGCATGGGGCGAGCGCAGAATGCGCCCGACGAGCTGCCCCGGCAGGGACGCATCCGCGCCGTAGCGGGCGCGCCCGGTCACCTTGTCGATGCCGTCGGGGCGCCTGACGCGCGTGCCGATGACCTTGAAGTCCTGCCCGGTGTAGGAATTGTCGTGTTTCATGTCTCGACCCCGTTCTCGTTGTGCGTGGCTTCGCTGCGCCTCGATCAGCCGCGGCGCGCGGTCACGCTGACTGTGCGCTACGCTCCCGGATCTGCTTGGCGGCGTTCTGCACCGCACGCACGATCTTGTCGTAGCCCGTGCAGCGGCAGAGGTTGCCGGCCAGAGCGTAGCGGATCTCGGTTTCGCTGGGATCCGGGTTGCGGTCGAGCAGCGACTTCGCTGCCACCAGGAAGCCCGGCGTGCAGATCCCGCACTGCAGCGCCGCATGGCTGATGAAGCTCTCCTGCAGCGGGTGCAGCTGGCCGCCTTCGCTGAGCCCTTCGACCGTAGTGATTTCGCGTCCTTCCGCCTCGGCGCCGAGCACCAGGCAGGAACACACCAGGCGGCCGTCCAGGGTGATGCTGCAGGCGCCGCAGTCCCCGGTTCCGCAGCCTTCCTTCACCCCAAGCAGTCCGACGCGGTCGCGCAGGGCGTCCAGCAGCGTCTCCTCCTCGGGGCAGGCGAACTGAACCGCGTCGCCGTTGATCGTCGTCGTTACCAGCACTCCGCTCATCGGGTTCCTCCTGCGCGTTCAAAGGCGATCAGAGCTGCGCGCTTCGCCAGCACGCCGGCCACCTCGGTCCGATACTCGATCGTCCCGCGTTTGTCATCGATGGGTTTGCAGGCTGCGCGGCAGGCCGCGATGAGCGCGTC
>REEU01000192.1 GCA_007694905.1 Gammaproteobacteria bacterium
GCAGCAGGGCGGCCATCAAGGTCTGATGGTCCATGTGCATGTTGGCCAGGATGTAAGCCACGGCGGTGGGGTGCGTGATGTAGGGGTGTCCGGTACGCCGCATCTGCCCTTCGTGGGCCGCTTTGGCGTAGGCGTAGGCGCGTTCGACCTCGGCGATGGCGTCTGCGTCCAGATAGGTTCGCAGGCGTTCGACGAGCATCTTCAGGGTGACAATGGGCTCCGCGGACGGTTCTTGAACCGCCCGCGCCGGAGGCTCACTCCGGCCAGGCAGCTCAGTCGAGGATGGGGTCGTCGCTCTCGGCATGGCGCGGCGCGGGTTCCGGCAGGCTGAAACCGAACTCGTCGCGGCCCTGGCGATCCACCTCGTCGAGAATGCTCACATCGACCAGCCCGGCGGCGATTTCGCGCAGAGCAATCACGGTCGGCTTGTCGTTTTCCTCGGGAAGCTTCGGATCTCGGCCACCCGTGGCGATCTGTCGCGAACGCTTGGAAGCGATCATGATCAGCTGGAAGCGATTTTCGACTTTGTCGAGGCAATCCTCCACGGTGATGCGGGCCATCTCTTTCTCCTAGGTCGCCTGCCAGGAGTTAGGCAGGTTGTTCAAGTCAGCCAGTCATGATACTCGACCCCGGTCCGACTGCACAGCAGTGACCGAAGCGGACGGGTCCATGAGCCCGGCGATCAGGGCGCTCTGCCGGACCTGCTGGCGGACCAGCCGCAGGCGCTCAGTACGGATAATGGCGCACAGATCCGCCAGCGCATCATCGAAGTCATCGTTGACCACCAGATAGTCATAGTGACGGTGGTGACTCATTTCCAGGCGCGCCTCGGCCAGGCGCCGCTGGATCACGTCCGGATTATCCTGACCTCGGCCTTCGAGCCGCTTGGCCAGGGTCTGAAGCGAGGGCGGCAGAATGAAGATGCCCACTGCCTCAGGTAGCCGGGTGCGGATCTGTTCAGCGCCCTGCCAGTCGATCTCCAGAATGACGTCGCCACCGGCGGCCAGTCGCTCGGCCACCCATGCCCGGGAGGTGCCGTAGAGGTTGCCGAACACCCGCGCGTGCTCGAGGAACGCGTCCTGACCCTGCATGTGCTCGAACACGTCCGGCGTCACGAAGTGGTAGTTCACGCCATCCGTTTCACCTGTGCGCCGCGGGCGGGTGGTGTGGGATACGGACACCTCGATGCCCGCATCCCGCTCCAGCAGGGCGCGTACCAGCGACGTCTTGCCGGCGCCAGAGGGCGCGGACAGGACGAACAGACTGCCGGGTGCTTGGTCGGCCATGGAATTGTCGTCCTTCCTCATTCCAGATTCTGGATCTGCTCGCGGATCTGTTCGATGAGCACCTTGAGGTCCACGGCACGGGCTGCGACGTCCGCTCCGGTGGCCTTGGAAGCGAGCGTGTTCGCTTCCCGGTTCAGTTCCTGGGCGAGAAAGTCCAGCCGGCGGCCTACCGGACCGCCGGTGGTGAGGGCCTGCCTCATCTCCGCCACGTGGGCCCCGAGACGCTCGAGTTCCTCTGCCACGTCCGCCTTCTGGGCCAGCAGCGCCACCTCCTGTTCCAGGCGATGCGGATCAAGCTCGGCGGCAAGGCTTTGGGCTCGTTCCCGGAGCCGGTCCCGCAGGGCGGTCACCAGCTGAGTGGATTGGCCTGTGAGCTCCGCGGCAATGGTCTCGATGGCCGCGAGCCGCTGCTCGAGCAACGCGTGCAGATGGCTGCCCTCCCGCTCGCGGTGGGCCAGGAACGCCGCGAGCACCTCGTCGACGAGGGTCGTCACGACTGCCCCCACCGTATCCGGATCCGTGTCGGGCTCACGGACGACCCCTGGCCAACGCAGCAGGTCCACCGGATCGGTTGTTCCGGCTGCATCGCCGAGGCCGGCGCGCACTTCTGCCAATGCGTTGAGCACCTGATCGAGCATCACGGGGTCGAGTTCAAGTCCCGGCCCGACGACGGCGCCCCGCTCCAGGCGCAGACTGCACTCGACCTTGCCGCGCTCGCAGCGGGCGCGGATGCGCTCCCGCAGTGGCACCTCGCTGCCGCGCAGCAGTTCCGGCAGGCGCAGGCCCACGTCCAGGTAGCGGTGATTGACGGAGCGGATCTCACAGGCGAGGCGACCGAAGGGCGTATCCTGCTCGCCACGGGCGAACGCGGTCATGCTGCGGATCATGGCGGCTCTTTTCTCCTCGCGAGGGCGGGGCAGTTTAACGCGCAACGAAGGCCGGCGCTCGACCCGCCGACGACTGCTATGATGTTGTTTTGATCCGCTATCCAGGAACTGCCCATGGCCGTCATCCGCCCCAGCGGACGCGGGGCTGATGCCTTGCGCCCTGTGTCCTTCGAACGTGGCTACACCCGTCACGCAGCCGGCTCGGTGCTGGTGAGCTTTGGCGATACCAGAGTGCTGTGTACGGCGTGCGTGGAGGCGGGTGTGCCCCCGTTCCTGCGCGGCCGCGGTCAGGGCTGGCTCACGGCCGAGTATGGGATGTTGCCTGGCGCCACCCACACCCGCGCCGATCGCGAGGCTACCCGGGGTAAACAGAGCGGGCGTACTCAGGAGATTCAGCGCTTGATCGGCCGTTCCCTGCGGGCGGCGGTGGATCTCGCTGCCCTCGGGGAGTACACGATTCGTATCGACTGCGATGTGCTGCAGGCGGACGGTGGTACACGAACCGCTTCCGTGACCGGTGCTTGCGTGGCTGTGGTGGATGCGATCGAGTCCATGCGCCGCGAACGGCGCATCGCTTCTCAGCCGCTCAAAGGGCTGGTAGCTTCCGTTTCAGTCGGTGTCTGGCAGGGGATTCCGGTACTCGATCTGGACTATGCAGAGGACTCCACCGCGGAGACCGACATGAACGTGGTGATGACCGAAGCCGGTGGCTTCATCGAGCTGCAGGGGACCGCCGAAGGGGTGGCGTTCGACGGCGCGGAACTCGACGGCATGCTGGCGCTCGCCCGCAGCGGCACAGAGCAGCTGTTTGCAGCGCAGCGTTCAGCCCTCGCATGATTCAGGGCGCATTCACGGACTGGTGAGCACCATGGAGCCTGTTGAGGGATTGACACCCGAGGTCGTCGCGCGCGCGGATGCCGTCACCCGCAGGGAGGCGTTCATTCGCTTCGCGTTGGAAGCGCAGGTGCTGCGATTCGGTGAGTTCACGCTGAAGTCCGGTCGCGTCAGCCCCTATTTTTTCGATTCGGGCCGCTTCCGCGACGGGTATGCGCTGGGCCTGCTCGGAGCGTTCTACGCGGCGGCCTGGGTGGACACCGGTCTCGAAGCCGACGTGGTGTTCGGGCCGGCCTACAAGGGCATACCGCTGGCGGTCGCCACGGCGTCGGCGCTGGCCCGCGAGCATGACCGGAACTGGGGCGTCTGCTTCAACCGCAAGGAGGCGAAGGATCACGGCGAGGGCGGCAACCTGGTGGGTGCGCCGCTGTCCGGGCGGGTGCTGCTGGTGGATGACGTGATCACTTCCGGGGCGGCCATACGTGAGGTGCTGCCGTTGATCGAAGCGGGAGGGGGCACGCTGGTGGGTATTCTCACGGCGCTGGACCGCCAGGAGAGGGGTCGCGAAGCGCGCTCCGCGGTGCAGGAACTCGTCGATGAACTGGACGTGCCGGTCTGCAGTATCATATCCCTGGCCGACCTGGAGTCGTGGCTGGGCAAGGTGGATGATGCGAAGTGGCTGGACGCGGTAACCACATATCGGGAGCGCTACGGGTGCCAACCGAGATCAGAACAGGGCTGATGCCACTTTGGCCTGCTGCCATGGCCGCGGCTCTGGTGCTTTGGCTGGGTGTCGCCGGGCCGGCAGCGGCAACAGAGCTCTTCCGCTATGTGAATGACGATGGCGTCGTGGTGATCTCAAGCAATCTGCCGCCGCGATACGCCAGCCGGGGGTACACCGTCATCGACTCCCGGGGTCGTGTGGTCCGGCAGGTCGAACGGCAGCTCACCGCGGATGAGCTGCGTACCCGACAGGCCGAAGAGGCGGAAAGGGAAGCCCAGCGGCGGACTGCGGAACAGCGGCGCGTTCAAGACGAAGAGTTGCTGCGTCTTTACGGCGGTCCCAATGAGGTCGCCCGGGCGCGGGATCGCCGCATTGAGAGCATTCGCACCAACATCGCTTCGCTGACCGCGGCGAAGTCGCGGCTGGAGAACCAGAAACGCGACCTCGAGGCCCAGGCAGCAGAGCTCGAGCGGGCGGGACGCGGCGTTCCCGAACACATCCTCACCAGCCTGACCCGGGTCAACACGCAGATCGCTGATCGCGAGACTGAGATTTCGAATCGCAGGGAAGAGATCGAGCAGACGCGGGAGTCGTTTGATCGGGACCGGGATCGGGTGGCACGCCTGCTCGGGGTGTCGGTGGAACAGGATGAAGAGGACTGAGCGGCAGGTTTCCTGATTTGTCGTCGGGCACCGCTCAGCCGGGCGGACGTTCGAACAGCGCCGGTGCAAGACAGGACCATTGCAGGTCCCAGTTCTCCGTCGGCCCACGCCGAAACTCACTGCGCACGAACTGCATGATCCGCCCTTCCGCGGCGGCCAGCATCAGATTGGCAGCGACAGCCGCCGGAATCTGGCTGCGAATGCCGTGGTCGATCTCCCCGTCCCTGAGAATGGTGCGGAGCTGCGTTTCCAGCCGGCTGTAGAATTGAGCGATGCGCTGCCGCAGGCGATCGGTCTCGCCGGCCAGCGCGTCGCCGGTGAGCAGGCGCGAGAATCCAGGGTTGCGCTCGCAGAATGACAGCAGCAGAAGCAGCAGGGCGTGGCATCGGCCCACCGGATCCGGATGCTCCTCCAGGATGCGGGTGACACGCGTGAAGACGGTGTCCTCGATGAACTCGATGAGCCCCTCGAACATTCGCGCCTTGCTGGGGAAATGACGATACAGGGCCGCCTCGGACACGCCGACTTCCCGTGCCAGCGCGGCCGTTGTGATCCTGGTCCCCGGCCGGCTCTCGAGCATCGTGGCGAAGGTCTTCAGGATCTGTTCGCGCCGTCCGCCATTCTCGGCTCGCGCCATGCATGTCTCCTCGATTCTGTGCGACTCAGTCGGACCGATGGGTGTCGCGCTGATTGGCGGTGATCAGGGTACCGACCCCGGTGTCCGTGAAGATCTCGAGCAGGACCGCATGAGCGACGCGCCCGTCGATGATGTGGGCACTGTTGACGCCATTCTCCACAGCCTCGAGCGCGTGCTGGATCTTCGGCAGCATGCCGCCATGGATCGTGCCATCGCGTATCAGTTCCTGCACCCGTTCTGCGGTGAGGCCTGTGAGCACGCGCCCTTCCCGGTCCATGAGTCCGGGGGTGTTGGTGAGCAGGATCAGCTTCGACGCCTTGAGCGCCTCGGCGACCCGTCCTGCCACCACGTCTGCGTTGATGTTATAGGACGCGCCGTCGGGTCCGATGCCGATGGGCGCAATGACCGGAATAAAGTCGGAACGGACCAGCAGATCAATCACCGCGGTATCGATGCGTTCCACCTCCCCCACGTGGCCGATGTCGATGATTTCCGGTTCCGACAGTTCCGGAGAGGAGCGCTTCATGGACAGGCGACGGGCCCGGATCAGTTCCCCGTCTTTGCCGGTGATGCCGATGGCGCGACCGCCGTGGGTTTGGATCAGACTGACGATGTCCTTGTTGACCAGGCCGCCGAGCACCATCTGGACCACGTCCATGGTCTGTTCGTCCGTGACCCGCATGCCGTCGACGAAGCGCGACTGTATCCCCAGCCGCTCGAGCAATTGGCCAATCTGTGGCCCGCCGCCATGGACCACGATGGGATTGATGCCCACGATCTTCATCAGGACGATGTCGCGCGCGAAGCTGCTCTGCAGCGCTTCGTCCACCATCGCGTTGCCGCCGAACTTCACCACCACGGTGCTGTTCTGGAAGCGCTGGATGTAGGGCAGCGCCTCGGTCAGCACCCGGGCGATGTTGGCAGAATCTTCCAGGGTCAGGGGCATGGCGTGAACTCGCGGTCGGTCAATCGTTGGACAGCTTTAGACCCGGATCCACCCGTTGCAGCGCGCTTTCGAAGCGCTGCTGGATCTCAGTCAGGGCGGCGTCGTCGTCAGCCTCGAACCGCAGCGTCAGGGTTGGCGACGTGTTTGATGCGCGAATCAGCCCCCAGCCCTCAGGATAGTCGACGCGTACGCCGTCGATGGTGGTCAGGTCGCCGCCCTCGAAGCCGGTTCCGCGAGCCAGCGCCTCGATGATCTTGAACTTAGCGTCTTCGGTGGTCTTGATCTTCAGTTCGGGCGTGCTCGGTGGATTTGGAAACTCGTCGAACAGCTCACCGGCGGAAGCGCCCTCCGCGGCGAGAATCTCAAGCAGACGGGCGGCGCTGTAGAGGCCGTCGTCGAATCCGTACCAGCGCTCGCCGAAGCAGATGTGGCCGCTGAACTCGCCGCCGATCAAGGCCTGGGTCTCCTTCATCTTCGCCTTGAGGTGTGAGTGGCCAGTGCGCCACATGATGGGCCGGCCACCGTATTCGGCGATGAGTGAATTCAGATGGCGCGAACATTTGACGTCGAAGATGACATCGGCGCCGGGGTTGCGTCCGACGATGTCGCGACAGAACAGCATCAGCAGGCGGTCCGGCCAGATGATCTCCCCGCGTTCGGTGACCACGCCGAGCCGATCGCCGTCGCCATCGAAGGCGAGGCCGAGGTCCGCGCCTTCGGCTTTCACGACGGTGATCAGGTCCTTCAGGTTGTCCGGGTCGGCGGGATCGGGGTGGTGGTTGGGGAAGTCGCCGTCGACGTCGCAGTACAGGGGCAGCACCTCGCAGCCGAGCGCTTCGAGCAGGCTGGGGGCGACTCGTCCGGCAATGCCATTGCCACAGTCCACGACCACTTTCAGGGGCTGGGCGAGGGTGACGTCCGAGGTGATGCGATCGATGTACTCCGGAATCAGGTCCCGCTGCTCGAGGAGACCTGAACCGTCGCGCAGCTTGCCGGCGACGATCCTTTCCCTGAGCGCGGTGATGCGGTCTCCGGCGAGCGTCTCACCGGCGATCACCACCTTGAAGCCGTTGTATTCGGGCGGATTGTGGCTGCCGGTGACCATGACGCCTGAGGTCGAGCCGGTGACGTGAGTCGCATAGTAGAGGATGGGTGTTGGCAGCTCGCCGATGTCGAGGACGTCGACGCCGCTGGCCATGATGCCGTCGCTGAGACGGCCCTTAAGCGCCGGCGACGAATGGCGACCGTCTGCGGCGACCACGATCTGCGTCTCGCCTGCATCGGCCGCTTCGCTGCCGATGGCGCGGCCGATCTGGAAAGCGATGTCCTCGTTCAGGGTGTCGCCGACGATGCCGCGGATGTCATAAGCGCGAAAGATCTCCGCACTCGGCATGGCTTCGGCATCGTGTTCGTCCGTGATTTCGAGGAAGTCGTCGGGGGCAGAGGCGGTGGCGGGTTCCGGCGTGGTGGCCGCACCCGGCTGGGCCGCACCCGGCTGGGCCGCGAGCGTCTGGGTCGAAGCGTGTGCCTTGCGAAGCGTGCCGGCCACGGCGAGGCGCAGCGCGGTATCGGCGTCCGCGACGGGTTCGAGGACGATGCGTCGCGGCTCCACGGCGTTGCCACTGTCGAGCATGTCGCTGGTGCCATCGACCAGTGCGGTCAGATCGTCGCGCAGAGTCGTGGACAGGCGGCGATAGCCGAGCAGGATGCCGATCAGCGTTCCGATCAGCATGAGCGCGAGGCCCGGAGCAAGATCCAGCCATGACAGAGGCAACGGCTCGGCCCGCGTGCTGCGGTAGCGCAGCTGCCAGCCGCTGTGGGCCAGCTCCAGGCGGGTCGCCGTTCCCGTATCCTCGCTGATCCCGAGGTCCAGGAACGGTAGTCGCTGTCCGCCTACCGTCTGATTGAGCGTCAGGCCGCTGCGGTTCGTGTCCAGGTCGCGCAGAATCTCTGCGATCACGCTGGTGTCGAAGGTGAGGAACACGGTCCCGAGGACCCGGTCCGCATCCACCTCCTGGTCCACC
This sequence comes from Gammaproteobacteria bacterium, assembly GCA_007694905.1. Lineage (GTDB taxonomy): Bacteria > Pseudomonadota > Gammaproteobacteria > Pseudomonadales > Azotimanducaceae > SLTB01. Next base: position 8,001 of record REEU01000192.1, read on the forward strand.
ACCGGGCGGGCGACGTTCACCATTGCCAGGCCGCGCCCCTCCAGCCGCAGGGCTTCCGGCTGTGGGCTCGCGCCTTCCTCTGCGCGTCGGATCATCTCCAGGCCGGCAAAGGACAGGGGCGGGTCCTCGTCGAGCGCGACCTCGGCGCTGCCTCTCGGCAGGAGGCGCAGGCGCAGCAGGTAGGGCAGTACCGTGCTCAGCTGGTCCTCGAGGCTTGCGCGGGCCAGCGGCAGGTCGTCGCCAAGGACGGACACGACTGTGGGTGCGCCCGCTACGTCTTCTGCCACCTGCTGCATCAGGCGTATGCGGGATTCGAGCTGCCTGGCGAGCAGCGTCGCTTCGTTCTCGACCTGAGCACGCTGATGGGTCTCGGTGGCCGGGGCCAGAGCCAGTATCTGCAGAAGGACCGCCCCTGCGCCGAAGCTCAGGAACAGCAACGCGATGGCGACGGCGGGTGCAGCCCCGAGCCGGTTCCTTGCGAACGGATTGCGGTTGCGGGCGGCTGCGGGAGGCAAGCCTGCCTTGTGGTTGTCTCGTGTCATGAGTGTGCCGATCCCCTCAATGCCCCTGGGCGCTTCTGCGCACGTTCCGCCTCGGTCCGGGTGGGCCGTCCCGCAGGCGGTCCCCGGGCCGCCGGTACTCGCGCCGTCGGTATCCCCGCCGTCGGTATCCCCGCCGTCGGTATCCCTTCAGGCCGTCGCGATCATGGTTGTGCCTGGCGCCGCCCGGCAGGTGTTTCCGCAGCAGTGGCGTGGCGCGCGATGCGTTCCACCAGCAGCCGGGCCAGTGCCGTCTTGGGCATGGACGGCAGGGTTTCGGACCCGTCCGGGGACACGAGGGTCACGCTGTTGTCGTCGCTGCCGAAGCCGATGTCGCTGCATGACACGTCGTTGGCCACCACCAGGTCCACCTGCTTGCGTTCGAGCTTGCTGCGTGCGTTCGCCTCCAGGTTCTCGGTCTCCGCGGCGAACGCCACCATGAACGGACGCGGCTGGCGGCTGGCGATGCTCGCGACGATGTCGGGATTTTCCACCAGGGTCAGCGCCATCTCCTGCTGGCCCGCCGCCTTCTTGATCTTCTGCTCGGCTGCGCTGGCCGGACGGAAGTCCGCGACCGCCGCGACGCCGATGAATATGTCGACCTTCCCGGAACACGCGGATTCGGCTGCGGCGAGCATGTCCCGAGCCGTGGTGACGTCGATCCGCGTCACGCCTGACGGTGTGGTCAGTTCTACCGGGCCGGTGATCAGCGTCACCTTGGCACCTGCCTCTGCGGCCGCGGTGGCCAGTGCGAAACCCTGTTTGCCGGAACTGTGATTGCTCAGGTAGCGGACCGGGTCGAGCGGCTCGCGGGTGGGGCCTGCTGTGATGACGACGCTGCGCCCGGCCAGTATCGGTGGGGTGCCGAGCAGCGCCTGAATCCGCTCAAGCAGTTCCTGGGGTTCGAGCATGCGCCCCGGACCTTCGTCGCCGCAGGCCTGGGAGCCGCTTCCGGGGCCCCACATCAGGACACCGTCGGCGGCGAGCGTTGCGCAGTTGCGACGGGTTGCCGCACTGCGCCACATGGCCTGATTCATGGCCGGCGCGACTGCAATCGGGGCATCCGTGGCGAGACAGGCCGTCGTCAGCAGATCGTCCGCGGTCCCGGCGGCGAGGCGGGCGAGGAAGTCTGCGGATGCGGGTGCCACCACGATCAGGTCGGCCCAGCGGGCGAGCTCGATGTGGCCCATGGCGGCTTCCGCCGCTGGATCGAGCAGGTCGGTTCGAACGGGCCGCCCCGACAGGGCCTGCAGGGTCAGCGGGGTCACGAAGCGGGTCCCGGCGGGGGTCATTACAACCTGCACCTCGGCCTCGAGATCGCGCAGGCGTCGGCACAGCTCGCAGGCCTTGTAGGCAGCGATCCCGCCGGTGACGCCCAGCAGTACCCGTTTTCGCTGAAGAAGCTGCATGAAATCTCGCACGCGGGCTTAACCGAAGCGCAGCTACGATACCATCGACCGGCCTCGAACAGGAAAGCAGCCGCGTGCTGTGATGCCGTTGCAGCGGAGGACGGGATGGCGATCCGACACTGGCCGGAAATGGAACGGCCGCGGGAAAAGCTCCAACAGCAAGGCGTTGCTGCGCTGTCCGATGCGGAGTTGCTCGCCATCTGCCTGAGGCATGGGGTTCAGGGCGATTCAGCGGTGACGCTCGCCCGCGACCTGCTCGGCCGGTTTGGCGGCCTGCGGGCGCTGTTCCGCGCGCCGCCTGCCGAGCTGCTCGGCTGTGCCGGTATCGGCCCCGCCCGGGTCTCTGAGCTCGCCGCCATCGCCGAGCTGGGTCGTCGCATGCTCGCTGAGCAGGTCAGCAGGGGTACGGTCATTTCCGATCCGGTGGCCGTGCGCCACTATCTGCTCGGCACTCTGCGTGATCTGGAGCATGAGATATTCGGCTGCCTGTTTCTGGACTCGCGCCACCGGGTGATCCGTTTCGAGCGGCTGTTCCGCGGCACCATCGACGGCGCCAGCGTGCACCCCCGCGAGGTGGTTCGCGCTGCACTGGCGGCCAATGCGGCGGCGGTGGTGCTGGTCCACAACCATCCCTCAGGCGTAGCCGAGCCCAGCCGGGCGGATGTCCGCATCACCGGGCGGCTGAAGAGTGCCCTCGATCTGATCGACGTCCGGGTGCTTGATCACCTGATCGTCGGCGATGCGGAGGTGGTCTCCTTGGCGGAGCGTGGCTTGCTCTGAGGAGGGGCTTGCTTGCCTGGGAGCAAGGCCTCTGGTATAACGCCGCGCTCGCGTTTATTTGGTCCCAGCGGGCCACAGGTGTAGAGGCTTAAAGGCAATGTCCCAGGTGTGTCAGGTCACCGGTAAGCGGCCCGCGACCGGTAACAACGTTTCCCACGCCAACAACAAGACGCGGCGTCGGTTTCTTCCCAACCTTCACCAGCATCGGTTCTGGGTTGAAGGCGAGAAGCGCTTCGTGCGCCTGCGCGTGTCCACCAAGGGCCTGCGCATCATCGACAAGCTCGGCATCGAAGCCGTGCTCGAAACGCTGCGTAAGCGCGGCGAGAAAGTCTGAGGAGTCCGGTCATGCGAGACAAAATCAAGTTGGTGTCGTCCGCCGGAACCGGCCACTACTACACCACCACCAAGAACAAGCGCACTACGCCCGACAAGCTCGAAATGAAGAAATACGACCCGGTCGTACGCAAGCACGTTCCTTACAAGGAAGCGAAGATCAAGTAACTTCCGAGGCCGAGCGCACGCGCTCGGGCCTACAGCACCACCTCGAACCCTGTCTGTAGGCGAGCGCGTGTACGCGCCGCCCCCCTGGCCGAGCGCACGCGCTCGGGCCTACAGCACCACCTCGAACCCTGTCTGTAGGCGAGCGCGTGTACGCGCCGCCCCCCTGGCCGAGCGCACGCGCTCGGGCCTACAG
>REEU01000124.1 GCA_007694905.1 Gammaproteobacteria bacterium
CGCCGCGTCCAGCTCACGAAGACCGCGCCGTCGCGGCCGAGCGCGATCTTCGGACGGCTCTCGCCGTTGTGGTCGATGCGGGCCGGCTCACGGGTGATGCGCACCGGTGGCGAGAACGCCAGCGTCTCTCGTTCGCCCTCGGTGAAGTAGACGTGCCCGTCGGCGACGAAGACTGCGAACACGTGACCGTCGTCGGTCAGCACCGACGACGGCGTGCTGCCGCAGTGGATGGAGACTTCGTCGTCGCAGGCCCACGTCGCGGTGGCCAGCAGCAGGGCGCTCAGAGCGACAGCGACGTTTCGAAAAACAGAGTCCGTGATGGCCATGGGTGAAAGACGTATGCCTCCTGGTTGAACAGATTGTCGACGCCGGCAGAGACCCGCAGATGCTCCCGCGGCCGCCAGTTCGCCCGCAGATTGACGAATCGATAGGGATCCTGGGCACCGAACACCCGGCGCGCCCGGTCGCTGTTGTCGAGATTACCGAAGCTGTTACTGGCGAAACGAAGTGCGGCGCTCAGCTCGACGTGGGGATTCACGCGCCAGGCCAACAGGACATTGCCGCGCCAGGTCGGCAGGCGTGGGAAGGCATTGCCCTCGACGCTGGGGTCGAAGCCGTTGCGGCGGATCTCCGCGTCCATCCAGCTCAGGTTGAAGCGCAGGTCCAGCGGCAGCTGCATCAGGTCGCTTTGGTTGTAGATCACTTCCACGCCCCGGGTGACGACCCGGTCCACCGGCAGGAAGCCGCTGACGGTGACGCCCTCGATCACGGCCCGCTGGCTGAAGATCACGTCGTCGACATCATCGAGGAACAGATTCAGGCGCAGCATGCCGGTGGCGAGCCGGCGTTCGACGCTGAGGTTGTGGTGGATGCCGTCTTCGGGTTTCAGGCTGGCATCGGCGGTGGCGATGGCCGTGGTGCGGTCGACGTTCTGGAACAGTTCCTCGGTCACCGGGAAGCGCAGGGCGCGGGCGGCGGAGTAGCGGATGGTGACGTCGTCGGTGGGGAAGTAGGCCAGCGAGAACTTGGGCGAGAAGCCGTTCTCGGAGCGGTTCGGGTGCAACCTGTCACCGACGAAGCCGTCGCGGCTGCGCCAGGTCTCGTAACGCAGTCCGAGGGCCAAGTCGAAGCGTTCTCCGAAGCCGCGGCCCCACTGGGCGAACAGGGCATGGGTCCCGGTCCGGCCTCCGCTGGCGCGCTGGGCCGCCCCACGCTGCTGCGATGCTGCATCGAAGGCGAAGGGCTCGATGCCGAGTTCGTAGCGGTCGAAGTGGTAGCCCACGGACAGGCGCATGGCAGGATCATCGAACAGATTTCCGGTCCCGGCCTTCACGTCCAGCGTCTGCCAGCGGGTGTCGTCGAAGCGGATGAAGCGGCCGCCGAAGGCCGCGTTCACGGCATCGAAGGCCGGATCCTGTGGGTTCCGGCCGGAGCGGATCTCGTCGTCCTGCAGGATCTCGAAGTGGGTGGCGTAGAGGTCGAAGACCCAGTCGCCATTACCGAGCGGGGCGCTCACTCCGGCGCCGAGCAGCAGCGATCGGCGCTGCTGGCGCCGGTCTTCGAAGCTGCCGCCGCTGAGCGTGTAGGCACTGCCGCCGATGGCGACGGGCCCGTGCCAGACGGGATCTCCTGCTGCGTCCGTGAGGAAGTTGTTGGCGTCGGTGGAGCGACGGTCGCGTTCCTCATAAGCCACGGTGCCGCGCAGCTGCCAGGCGCCGAGGTCGTAGTGGGCGCGGGCCTTGTATAGATCAGTGGCTGCGCGCTCTCCGCCGGCGTCGCCGTAGTAGATGACGTCGCGCGCCCCGGCGTCGATGCCTGGGAAGGCGCCCGTGACGGGCACGGCTTCCGGATCCAGCGCGGAGGGCCGGGCACTGAACTGGCTCTGGGGCTGGCCGTCGTTGCGCAGGCGATTGACGGACAGATACACGCCGAGATCGCCGAAGCGGTCTTCGAAGGAGGCGAACAGGCGGTGGCCGTCAAAGTTCGCGTCCGTTCCGAGCGCATCGTAGTTCTGGCTGAAGTAGGTTCCGGCGACGTGTACGCGGCGCTCGTGCGGTATTCGGGTGGTGATATTGACGACCCCACCCATGGCGTTGCCGCTGTATTCCGCCGAGAACGGGCCGTAGATCACTTCCGCGGTGGCGATCTCGTCGGGCGCGATCAGGGACCAGCGCGGGGCGCCGGAAAAGCTGGTCTGCAGGAGGTAGTGCAGGGGCAGGCCGTCGGCGAACACCATGCTGCGGGTGGTCTGGAACATGTTGGCGCCGCGGATGCCGATCACCCCGTTGGGGTCGCCGATGTAGCGCCGGCGCACCACCAGGCTGGGCTCGAGACTGATAGCGTCCTCGGTGGTGGCGACGTTGATGCGGCCGATGTCTTCGGCGGTCAGGCGCGATGTCGGGCTGACGACGGTGGTGTCCCGGAACAAGCGATCGGCGATGACGCGGATCTCCTCGACCTCCGTGGATTCGGCTGCGGCCGTGAAGTTCAGGCAGAGCAGAAAAACAAAGGCAGCAGCGCGTGACGCCATCGAACGCAATCCTCAAGCTGATTCGAGAAACCGGACTGTAGAGCGTGCTGCGAGAGGCGGGAATGCGACATATCGTCGCAGGCCGTTGATAACGGTCAGAGGTTTGAAGACGAACCCGGACCCTGCGCAGGGTCCGCCGGTTACGCTTCGCCGCCGTCGATGAACAGGTTCTGGCCGTGGATGTAGTCGGCACGCGGGCTGGCGAGAAAGCACACCAGGTCGGCGATCTCTTCGCGGCGGGCGAAGCGACCGGCGGCATTGGGGAAGCGGGTGGCGACGGCCTGACGTTCGATGGCGCTCCAGTCTTCGCCCCAGCCCTCGCGGGCGGCGGTTTGCCGCATCCAGGTTTCGACCTCTGGCGTGTGGATGATTCCAGGAGAAACAAGATTGACGCGGATGGCGGTGCCGGCGAGTTCCCGCGCCAGGGATTCCGTCAGCGTCACCAGTGCGCCCTTGGCGGCGTAGTAGTGGGGATTGGCTGCACCCGGGCGCTGGGTACCGGCAGTGCCGAGATTGATGATGCGTCCCCAGGGAGCGCTGCGCAGCTTTGGCAGTGCCAGACTGATCAGGCGGCTGGCCGAGAGCACGTTGTGCTCGTACATGGTGTGCCAGGATTCGGCAGGGGTCTGCTCGAAATCGCCGCGGTCGGACCTGCCGTAGTTGTTGATGAGGATATCCACAGTGCCTGCTTCGTTGGCGGCCTGCCATACTGACCGGGCGCCTTCGTCGTCGAACAGGTCGCCTGCCACGGCCACGGCATTGGGGATGCTGGCCGCGACCGCTTCGGCGGCCGCCTGCTCGAAGCCGTGTACGACCACGCTTGCGCCCTCTTCGGCGAGGCAGCGGGCAATGACTTCGCCCGTGCCGCGATGGCTGCCGGTGATCAGGGCGCGGTGGCCGGTGAGTGCCAGATCCATGCTGTTTCCTCAATGAAGTGCCTGTCCCGCAGCCACGATATTCGATGAGTGCGGTGGATGTGACGAGGCAAGGCGCAGGGCGCGCTTGGCCTTCTGCCGATGCCTGCCTGCACGCGACGTGCGATCATGACGCCACACTTCTGCCGAAAACCGCAATGCGACTGTGCTTGCATGATGGGGCAACGATGATCGAGCTCAATCACTTCTTGTTGGTGGGGGTGATCACCGCCGCCGCCCTGTATTGGTGGAGCGCGCTGGCGGCTCGGGAAGTGGCGCTGCGAGCGGTCCGCCGACACTGCGAGGAGCTCGATCTGCAAATCCTCGATGATGGTCTGGTGCTGCGCCGGATCTGGATGAAGCGGGATGGGCGCGGGCGCCAGTGCCTGTGGCGGACCTACCACTTCGAGTTCTCCGTCACCGGGGGCGAGCGCTACCACGGGCAGATCGTCACGCTGGCGAACCGTGTGGAGGCGATCCACCTGCCGCCGTATCGCTCCCGGCCCGAGCTGCATTGACCGACTTGGCCACGCAGTAAGGCCTGAACGGAGGGACCCTGGACGGAGGGACAAAGGGTCGCTCGATAGGTGCATGTCGCGCTGGATTGAGCGCCTCTAGGCCGTCTGCTGCTCGTCGAGACCGAGTTCCTCGGCCATGGCCTCGCGCATCAGGAACTTCTGCAGCTTGCCTGTGACCGTCATCGGGAAGTCGTCCACGAAGCGGATATAGCGGGGCACCTTGTAGTGGGCGATCTGCTCGCGACAGTAGGCGAGGATGGCGTCTTCGCTGAGCGTGGCGCCAGGCTTGAGCCGGATCCAGGCAGCGACCTGTTCGCCGTATTTCGGATCCGGAACCCCGAACACCGCAACGTCCTGAATGCCGTCGAGCCGGAACAGATACTCCTCGATCTCGCGCGGATAGATGTTCTCGCCGCCACGGATGATCATGTCCTTCACCCGGCCGACGATGTTGACGTAGCTGTCCTCGTCCATGACCGCAAGATCACCGGTGTGCATCCAGCCGGCGCGGTCGATGGCCTCCGCAGTGCGTTCCGCATCGTCCCAGTAGCCGTGCATGACGCAGTAGCCCCGGGTGCAGAGTTCGCCGGTGGCGCCGCGGGGGACGACGCGACCGTCGCTGTCGATCAGCTTCACCTGCACGTGCGGGTGCACGCGGCCCACCGTGCTCACCCGCTTCTCCAGTGGGTCGTCCACGGCGCTCTGGAAGCTCACCGGTGAGGTCTCCGTCATGCCGTAGCAGATCGTCACTTCGGGCATGTGCATGTCCCGCTGCACCCGTTTCATGACCTCGATGGGACAGGGTGCGCCTGCCATGACGCCGGCGCGCAGGCTGCTGAGATCGAAGTCGGCGAACTCGGGGTGGTCCAGCTCGGCAATGAACATGGTGGGCACGCCGTACAGCGCGGTGCAGCGTTCGTCTGCCACTGCAGCGAGTACGCTGCGCGGCTCGAAGGCCTCGTCAGGGAACACCATGGTCGTGCCGAATGCGGTGCATCCGAGTACGCCCATCACCATGCCGAAGCAGTGGTACAGCGGCACCGGGATGCAGAGCCGGTCGTGCTCGCTGAAGCGTTGGGTGCGGGCGGTGAACAGGCCGTTGTTGAGGATGTTGAAGTGGCTCAGCGTCGCGCCCTTGGGCGAACCGGTGGTGCCGCTGGTGAACTGGATGTTGATGGGGTCGTCCGCCTGCAGCGTGCCTTCAATGTCCGCGAGTCGCTTCGCTGCCTCGCTGCCGCCACCGGCGGCGAGATCAGCGTAGCGGTGGCAGCCGCGGTGTTCGCTCTCACCGAGAACGATGACGTGACGCAGGCTCGGCAGACGCGGGGCGTCGAGCGCGCCCGCAGCGCAGCTTTCGAGTTCCGGGGCCAGGGTGCGCAACATGACCAGATAGTCGCTGGTTTTCAGGCGCTCCGCGGTGACCAGGGCCTTGCAGCCCACCTTGTTGAGGGCGTACTCGAGTTCCCCGAGCCGATAGGCGGGATTCACGTTCACCAGGATCATCCCGGCGCGGGCGGTGGCGAACTGGGTGACCACCCACTCGAATCGATTCGGCGACCAGATGCCCACCCGATCGCCGGTCGTGAGACCCAGTTCCAGCAGGCCCGTGGCCAAAGCGTCTGCGGCCCGATCCAGCTCCGCCCAGGTCATGCGGATGCCCTGGTGGCAGGCGATGAGAGCTTCACGTTCCGGGAAACGTGCGGAGGTGTCCCGCAAGGCGTCGCCGATGCTGCGCCACAGCAGGGGCAGATCGCTGCAACCGCTGACGTAGGACGGCGTCATGTGTCCGCTCCCAAAGCGGGGCGGCGCGACAGCCAACCGCTTGCCGCCTCCAGTTCGGTGGCGAGCTGCAGCAGCGTCAGTTCGGCGCCGAAACGGCCGACGAACTGCATGCCGATGGGCAGGCCCCGGCTGTCCTCGGCCAGGGGCAGGCTGATGGCCGGCTGGCCGCTGGCGTTGAACGGCGGCGTGAACGGAAACGTCGCACCCGAACGCTTGTCGTGCTCCCGCGGTTCCACCGCAGTGGGATCGAGCCAGCCGATCTCCGGCAGCGGCGTGCCCAGCACAGGTGTCAGCAGCACGTCCACGTCGGTGAAGAATGCCTCGAGCTGTCTGGTGAAGGCTTGCAGTTCACGCAATGCTTCGATCACCTCGATGCCGGTACGCGTGCGTCCGGCACGGACGTTGCGCCAGGTGAGTGGTTCGAACTCGTGGTCTTCCGGCTCGCGTGCGAACAGGGTGCTGAGTTCGGCCACGTCGGCGGCAAGCTGACTGGAGCCGACGGTGCCGAAGGCACGGTAGAAACGCCGCCAATCCGCCTCGATGTCGCGGATCTCGACGAAGTGCCCGAGATCGCCGAGCAGCGTCACGCTGCGTTCGAAAGCGGTCTGGATCTCCGGATCCACCGGACGGCCGGAAGGCGTGGTCGCGCTGGCGACGATTCGCAGGGGGCCGGGCGGCAATTCGGCTCCCGAGCGCCAATCCCGGGCCGGCGCCGGTGGGCCATAGAGGGAGGTATCCGCCACGGCGTCGAGCATGGCCGCACTGTCGCGCACGCTGCGCGAGACGATGAAGTTGCGCGAGAAGGAAAACGGGACGTCGAGTGCCTTGTTCGGACGCTCGACCCGACCGCGGCTCGGCATGAGCCCCACCAGGCCGCAGCAGGCTGCCGGGATGCGGATCGAGCCTGCACCGTCACTGGCATGAGCCACGGGGACGATGCCGGCGGCTACGGCGGCTGCGGAACCGCCCGAGGAGCCGCCGGCAATGTAGTCGGGATTCCACGGGTTGCGGGTCGGTCCGTTCCGGGCCGGCTCGGTGGTGCCGGTGATGCCGAACTCCGGCGTGTTGGTCTTGCCCAGAGAGATCAGGCCCGCGCGGCGGAACGCCGTCGCCAGGGGCGCATCCGTTTCGTGGCGCATGTCGCGGGTGAAGCGGGTACCGGCGCTGTGTGGCGCGCCGGCCCATTCCAGCCACAGGTCCTTGACTGCGAAGGGGACGCCGGCAAAAGGCCCCGTTCCAGGCGTACGCGCAGCCCGGCGCGCGTTGTCGAAGTCGGTGGTGACGAAACAGTTGCACACCGGGTCTACGGCTTCAGTCCGGGCAATGGCTGACTCCATCACCTCGCTTGCCGTGACGTCGCCTGACCGGATGAGTTCTGCCAAGCCTACCGCGTCGTATTCGCCATACTCGTCAAAGCGGCTCATCGTCCCTCCTGCGCCCTCGCCTCCGCTGCAGATTAGAGCAACGCACCCTGCGGGACTACCGCTGCCGTTGCGCCCGCGCGGTGGCCGAATGGGTATACTGCGCCGCCCTGCGCGCCGGCTCGACGGGACCCTCTTGGATCACGCCCTGCTCATCTTCCTCGCCCTGGTTCTCTTCGGCGGTTACGTGCAGACCGTGGCGGGCTTCGCGCTGGGCATGATTCTCATCGCTGGCAGCAGCGCGCTGGGTCTGTTCCCGCTGCCGGTCACCACGGCCGTGATCAGCCTGGTGAGCCTGGTCAACATCGTCATGGCCCTGCATGGACACTATCCGCGCATCTACCGGCGTGGACTGGTCTGGATGGTGGCGGGGCAGGTGCCCTGTGTGGCGCTTGGGGTGGTGCTGCTGAACTACCTGGATGCCTCCTCGGAGCGGCTGCTCCAGGGCCTGCTGGGGTCGTTCATTCTGCTCGGCTGCGGCGCCATGATGCTGCGACCCCGTCCCCAGGAAGTGGTCTCGGGCCGGGCCGCGTTTCTGGCTGCGGGCATGGGCGGCGGCATGCTCGGCGGATTGTTTTCCGCCGCCGGACCGGTGATCGGCTGGTTCGTTTACCGGCAGCCGCTCTCCGTCCCTGAGATTCGCGCCAGCCTGCTGGCCGCCTTCGCGCTGGGGACGCTTGCGCGCACCCTCGTCGTCGGTGTGGACGGGGGGCTGACGGCTGCGGTGTGGACGCTCACGGCCTGGAGCATTCCCCTGGTCCTGCTGGCAACCTGGCTCGGGCGACGCTTTCCACCGGCACTGTCCGAACCGAACCTGCGGCGCCTCGCCTTTGCCCTGCTGTTCGCTATGGGTGCCTGGATTCTTTACGCGGCCCTATCTGCGGACGTGACGCTCGGAATCTGAAACAGGCGCGTCAGTCGGGTTCCGTGCTGAAGCGGTACTCGTACCAGGCCACGTCCCACCAGCGCTCGAACTTCCAGCCGCACTCGGACAGTCGCCCCACCAGCTGGTAGCCGAGTTTCTCGTGCAGCGCGGCAGAAGCGGGATTGGGAACCGTGACCACGCCATAGGCCCGATGGACGCCGGCAGCGGCCAGCGCATCGAGCAGGGCGCGGTACAGCGTCGCACCGAGTCCCTGGCCGACTGCGCCGGGTGCCACATAGATCGTGGTCTCGACAGAGCGGCGGTAGGCGGCCCGTGGCCGTAGCGGCGTCGAGCAGGCGAAGCCCATGAGTTCTCCGCCGTCGGCGCTTTCCGTCTCTCCAACCAGAAGCTGCCAGGGTCCGCTTCCTGCGAACTGCTCGAACCAGGGTCGACGCTGCTCGCAGGTCACGGGCGCGAGATCGAACGTGGCGGTACTCGTGGTCACGTAGTGGTTGTAGAGCGTGGTGATGGGCGCCAGGTCGTCGGCGACGGCGTTGCGTATCCGCATCAGGCGCGTCGCCGTTCCTTCCAGAGCTGGGTCATGAGACCGAACAGCTCAGGGACGTTGAGTGCCGTCTCATCGCCGCTGAACTCCCGGTACAGCGTGGCCACATTGACGGCGATGCGTTCCGCATCCCCCCAGCTGTCGTAGTCATCCAGATTGATGTCACGTGCGGCGTCGGTGGCGGAGAGACCGGCATCGAAGCGCGCCCGGGCTTCGTCCTGGATATAGATGAGATAGTCGCGCACGGCGCGCACGCCGCCGGCATCCGTGATCGGACCGTGGCCGGGAACCACCAGCTCCGGATTCAGGTCCAGGATGCGTTCGCAGGCCGCGATCCAGTTGCCCACCGGTCCGGCCCACATGATGGGATGGCCCTCGATGAACAGGATGTCACCGGTGAACACGACGCTGTCCTTCGGCACGTGGACCAGGGTGTCGCCGCGCGTGTGGGCCGGCCCGACCTGAATCAGTTCTACGGACTTGTCACCAACGGCAAGCTTGAGGTGATCGTCGAAAGTCCGGGTCGGCGGCGTCTGGGTGATGCCCTCGAAGTCGAAGGCGCCGAAGCAGTGCAGGAAGAACTCGCCGAGGTCACCCATGTCCTTGGCCTGGCGTTTCATGGTGGCCATGCTCTTCGGGTCTTCGTGCGCCATTTCTTCTGCACAGGCCCTCGATGCGATGATTTCCGCGTCCCGCACCAGTTCGTTGCCGTTGCAGTGATCGCCGTTCGCGTGCGTGTTGACCAGCCGCTCGATCCGTTTTGCTGAGGGCACGGAGGCGCGCATGGCGTTGAGCATCTCGCCGGTCAGGTCGAGGTCGAACAACGTGTCCACCAGCAGATTCGCTTCGCCATCGGTGATCAGGCCCGCATTGGACCAGCCCCAGCCGCCGTCGGGCTGCAGCCAGGCCCAGCTGCCGCCGCCGAGGTCGGCGAGGCCGCGCTGGTAGGGACGAATGCCGAGTTGCTTTGCCATGAGCTGTCTTCCCGTCCGACTTCATATCCCGCGCAACATAGCGCAAAAGTCGGAACCGTGTGCAGGGGACGCGCAACCTCTACAATCCGTTCGCGGAATCTTGGTGTGTACAGGTATGCAGACGGTGACGACAGAGGACGAGTTCGCAGACATCCGCCCCTACCGGGACGACGAGGTGCGGACCGTGCTCGATCGCCTGCTGTCGGATCAGGAGTTCCTGGCTGCCGTGGCGGCCTACCGATTTCCTATTGCCTACCGTATTGCTCCCGGGCTACTGCGGACACTGGTCGGGCGCGTGCTGGCGCGACGGGTGGCAGATTTCGATTCGGTGGATGACTTTCAGTTCTCACTGGAGAGCTGGTTCGACCGCATGATCGCGGGGACCACGGACGGCCTCAGCTGGAGCGGGACGGAACGACTCGATCCCGAACGAGCCTATCTCTTCGTCTCCAACCACCGCGACATCGCCATGGATTCAGGTTTCCTCAACTACGCGCTGCATGCGGAAGGCCATCGCACGTCCCGAATCGCCATCGGTGACAACCTCCTGCAGAAGCCCTACGCCACCGATCTGATGCGCCTGAACAAGAGCTTTGTGGTGAAGCGCTCGGCGAAGGGTGTGCGCGAGCAGCTTGCCGCCTACACCCAGACTTCGCGTTTCCTCCACCACTCCATCGCAGAAGGGCAATCGGTGTGGATCGCGCAGCGGGAAGGGCGGGCCAAGGACGGAGACGATCGCGCCGATCCGGCGATCATCAAGATGTTTCACTTGAGTGAGCGCAAGAGCGGAAAGACATTCGTCGAGGTCATGGCGAGCCTGCATATCGTGCCGGTGGCGATCAGCTACGAGCTCGATCCTTGTGATGCCATGAAGGCGCACGAACTCAAGGTACGGTCCGAGTCGGGCACCTACGACAAGCCGCCGGATGAAGACATCCATAGCATCGTCATGGGCATTACGGGAGACAAGGCACGAGTCCACGTGCACTTCGGGCCCGAACTCAGCGGTTCACCTGCCGACGCGGATGCCGTGGCGGCGTGGCTGGACAACGAGATCCACGCCGGATTCAGGCTCTTTCCGACGCATCTGGAGGCCTGGCGCCGGCGCGGCGGTGAGGTCCCGGCGGCGCTGGCAGAAAGCGTGGGGGCGTTCAGCGATGCGACCCGTGAGCGCTTCGACGCTAGGATCGAAGCCGTACCGGCCGAGGAGCGCGACTTTCTGCTGCAACAGTATGCGAACCCCGTGGCCAATCGCTTGGCCCGGGACGAAGCCGATCAGGCCGCGAAGCCTTCGATGTAGGACAGATTCACCTGCTGGCGGGACTCCGGCCGGCTGATGAAGAAGCCCTGACCCTGGTCGCAGTTCATCTCCCGCAGCATGTCCACGTCTTCCTGGCTCTCGATGCCTTCGGCCGTCACGATGAGTCCGAGATCGTGGCCGATTTCGATGGACTTGCGAACGATCACCTCGGAGTGACGGTCCCGATGCATGTCGGCCACGAAACTGCGGTCGATCTTGAGTTCCACGCAGGGCAGGCGCTTGAGCTGCATCAGGCTCGAGAAGCCGGTGCCAAAGTCGTCCACGGCCAGGGAGAAGCGCTTCATGCCCAGCCGAGCCAGGGTGTCCATGGCCGTGGGGTGGTGGTCGAGCAGTTCGGTCTCGGTGATTTCCAGGATCAGCTTGCGGCGATCGATGCTCCAGAGGT
>REEU01000157.1 GCA_007694905.1 Gammaproteobacteria bacterium
GAAGTTGTTGTAGTACGCGTTGACCCAGGCCCGTGCCGCCTCGAGGTCGACGAATTTGAAACACAGCGCCCCCATGCCCCGATGTGCCGCGTACTTGATGGTCTCGAGTTGGGAGCAGGCGACCCAGAGCGGGGGGTGGGGCTTCTGCTTCGGTTTCGGAAGGACCGCGCGCAGCGGGAACTTGAAAAACGGACCGTCGTATTCCCAACCGTGATTCCAGAACATGGGCAGGGTGCAGCGGACGGCGTCTTCCCAGACCAGCCGCTTGTCCCGGAAGCGGAGGTTGAACGGGTGCAGTTCGGTGACGGACGAGCCCTCGCCGAGTCCGAGTTCCACCCGCCCGTGAGAGAGGAGGTCCAGCGTCGCCACCCGCTCCGCAACCCGTGCCGGATGATTGGTGGTGAGTTGCACGATGCCGTGACCAAGACGAATGTTGCGGGTGCGCTGACTGGCTGCGGCAAGAAAGACTTCCGGTGCCGAGGAGTGCGAATACTCCTCCAGGAAATGGTGCTCTACCTCCCAGGCGTAGTCGTACCCAAGGCGATCCGCCAACTCGATCTGGTCGAGACTGTTCTGGAACAATCGATATTCGGCATCGTCGTCCCAGGGACGCGGTAGCTGGTGCTCGTAGAAGACTCCGAACTTCATGTCTGACTCCCCTTGGTTCAACCCTCGGTTCGAGTCTGCCAGAGAACGGGCCGGGAATCTGCCGTTGCCAACCTGCTCGCAGTGCGTTTTGCAACGGTGCCGAGCGTAGCGATCCTGCGGTATGGTTCAGCCGTCATGAGCCATCAAGCCAGGGAGTCACCATGGGTTACGAACGCATCAAGCTGGAATACGACGGCAACATCGCAGTCCTGAAATTCAATCACCCTGAGGTGCGCAACGCGGTAGGCGCGCAGATGCTCTCTGAGCTCGGTGCTGCGGTGCGCGAGGTGGGCAATCGCGGCGCAGAGGTGCGCTGCCTGCTGATGACCGGTGAGGGTGCGGGGTTTTGTGCCGGCGCCAATCTGGCCGACGAGGACCGCACCCGCCAGCGCGAAACGCAGGGTGCAGGTGACGGCCTGCGCAGTGGCTATCATCCGCTCTTGTGCGCATTACGTGATCTGGATATGCCCATTGTTACAGCGGTCAATGGTGCGGCGGCGGGTGTCGGGATGAGCTTTGCACTCATGGGTGACATCGTGGTGGCCGGCGAGCGCGCGTTCTTCCTGCAGGCTTTCGCACGCATCGGTCTGGTGCCTGATGGCGGTGCCACCTTCCTGCTGCCGCGGCTGATCGGTTGGGGCAGGGCGATGGAGCTGTCGCTGCTCGCCGAGCGGCTGCCGGCGCGTCAGGCGTTGGAATGGGGCCTGATTAATCGGGTGGTGGCAGATGAAGCCCTCATGGACGAGGCCATGGGCATCGCCACCCGGCTGGCGAGTGGGCCACGGTCCCTGGCGCTGATCCGAAAAGCCTACTGGCAGACCTGGAGTAACAGCTATGAGACCCAACTCGATCTGGAGGCGAGGCTGCAGAACGAGGCGGGGCGCAGCGCCGACTTCAAGGAAGGCGTGTCCGCGTTCCTGGAAAAACGCGATGCGAAGTTTCAGGGCAGCTGAACACCGGCAGGGATGACGCTGCCGGACGAGATCACCAACCGGGTTCTGGTTCGATCGACACCTTTGAGGCAGAGAATCGATGACGTGTTCGGTGCTTGCGCGCGGCATGGTCCTGCTGGGTGCGATGCTGCTGATGGGCTGCGATCAGGGCCTGTTCGAAGGGCGGCCGCTGGATACCGAAACTGCCGAGCCGGCCGCGGCTGGCCTTGATCCTGGTCGCCTGAAACGGCTCGATGACTACATCGCAGGTCAGGTCGAGTCGGGGCAGATTGCCGGCGCCCAGGTGATGCTGGCCCGACACGACCTCGTGGTGCACAACGAAGTGTTCGGCTTCCGTGATCTGCACGAAGAGACTCCGGTGACCCACGATACGCTGTGGCGCATCTACTCGATGACCAAGCCGGTCACCTCGGTGGCGGCGATGATGCTGCATGAGGAGGGACAGTTCGAGCTCGACGATCCGCTGGCCGACTTTCTGCCGGAGTACCGGGAGATGATGGTGTGGAATGACGGCAATCCGGTCCCCGCTGAGAATCCGATCACCATCCGCCAGCTCTTCACACACAGCGCCGGCTTCAGCTATGGCTTCACCGAAGAGGGCGTGGATGCGCTGTATCGCGAGGCGGAACTGTTCGCAAGCGAGGATCTGGCCGCCTTCAGCGAACGCCTGGCAGCCCAACCGCTGCTGTTCGAGCCTGGTTCACGCTGGCACTACGGCGTGGCAACGGATGTGCTTGGACGGCTGGTCGAGGTCATCTCCGGACAATCACTGGATCGCTTCCTGGGCGAGCGCCTCTTCGATCCGCTCGGCATGGTGGACACGTTCTTCGAGGTTCCCGAGGACAAGCGCGACCGTTTTGGTGCCCATTACCGTCTGAACCGTGAATCCGGCGCCCTGGAATTGGTACCTGATGGCAGCCTCGCCGGGATTCGTTGGCAGAACGTGCAGTTGTTGTCCGGCGGCGGTGGACTGGTCTCCACAGCGGACGACTACATGCGTTTTGCGCGGATGCTGTTGAATGGCGGTGCTATGGAAGGTGTCCGCATTCTCAGCCCGAAGACGGTGGCATGGATGGCCCGCAACCATCTGCCCGCTGACTTGGAGTCTGCACACGGGGTCTACGGCCAGGGAGACAGCATCGGGTTCGGACTTGGTTTCGCCGTCGTGGACGACGCGGCCCACTGGTCCGGCAGGGTGGCGGCAGAAGGTGAGTACTGGTGGGGTGGTGCAGCGGGCACCCTGTTCTGGGCGGACCCGGAGTATGAAGTGATCGGAATCCTGATGCTGCAACGCTTCGATGCGCAACCGATTCGGCAGACGGTTCGCACCCTGGTCAATGCAGCGATCGAATGATCGGATCAGATTGGAGGGGATGAGATGGTTCCAACCGCTCTCGAAGCATTGGGGCTGCAGTTGTGCAGCTACCTGCAGGCGCAGTGGGGCGAGCCGGTGGCACTTGCCGGCATCGATCAGATCCCTGGAGGCGCGTCTCGCGAGACCTATCGTGTGCGCCTCGATCTGCGCGGCCTCGGGCGGGTTGTGATTCTGCGCAGGGATCCCAAGACCAGTCTCATCGATACGGAGCGCGCCCATGAGTACCGGACTTACGAGGCGGCCTTCAGGGCCGGCCTGCCGGTACCCGAACCGCTGTTTCTGGAAGAGGATCCGAACTGGCTCGAGCGGCCGTTCTCGGTCATGGCCGAGATCGCGGATTGTTCGAGTCGCGTTGCGGACCTTGCAGGAGACGATCAGGCTGAGGTGCGTGCGCGGGTCGGAGCCGAGAAGTGGGCGCTGCTCGGGCGCCTCGCCGCCATGGATCCGCACGCGCTTGGCGTCACGTCGTTCATGCCGGTGCCGGAACATCCCGCTGCCCGCGAACTCGAGTACTGGGCCGGCGTGATCGATGCGGATGCGCTGCATCCTCAGCCGGTGGCGGCCGCCGCCATCCGCTGGCTGCGGGCGCATCTGCCCCCGCCGTCTGACAGCCTTGCACTGGTGCACGGTGATTACCGATCCGGGAATTTCCTGTTCGCCCCGGACGGGAGCATCAAAGGGGTGCTGGACTGGGAGATGGCCCACGTCGGCGATCCGCTCGAGGATCTGGCCTGGTCCCTCGATCCGCTCTGGCCCTGGCCGGATCGGCATTTGGCCGGAGGCTTGCTGCCGAGGGAGGAGGCCATTGCTCTGTGGGAGCAGGCCAGCGGCATGCAGGTGGACCGGGAAGCCTTTCGTTGGTGGCAGGTGTTCGCCTCACTCAAGGGTCTGGCGATCTGGATTTCTTCTACCGAGGACTTCGCACACGGCGAAAGCAAGGAGCCCATTCTGGCGGTGGCAGGCTGGGTGATGACCGACCGCCAGAACCGGATCCTGGTGGATCGCCTGCACCCGGATGCGCCGGCTCGCTATTCGGAGCGGTGTCTGTGATCCCGCAGGCCGGCCGGTCCCTGGCTGATCTCGCGATGAAGCTGGCGGGGGACATCGCACCGGCCACGCAGACGGAGTACGCCGCGGCGAATGCAGGACTCATGGCCATGCTTCTGCTCGCATTGGCCCAGGAGCACGAGCGGGCCGCCGCTGTCCGCACGATGGACATCGATGAGATGAAGCTGTTGTTTCGCGCCGCACAGAACGAGCATCCGGAAGCGCCGGGGGCGGGCCAGAGAGCCTCGTATTGCGAGCGGGAACCGAAAAGCCTCCTGCTCTCGGACCTCGATCGGTTCCACGGCGAGGGTCTACAGGCCCTGATCGCGCTACATGCGTGGGCCGAGGCGGAGGATGCAGGGCTCGATCGCAGGATCTGGGATTTTCTCCTGCGCCATACGGAGCGCCACAAGTTCGAGCTGCCGCCCTTGTAGCTCAACCTGCCTTGCGTTCGAGGTCGCCGCTGCCGCCCTGTTCCAGCCAGGAAGCGCAATCCGGAGGCAACAGGCGCTGCTTCACCTCCTCGTAGAGCGCGAGTTCGTCGTCGCCGAGGATGCCTCGCCAACGCTCGTTCGTGCCCTTGTAGAAGAACCCCTTGGCGCCATCCTTGAACATGGCGCCCAGCGGGTCGCCTGCAGCGATGGTGCCATCGCGCATGGCGTCCAGGCTGCAAGCCTGCGCGATGGCGCTTACCTCGGCATCGGTCAGCGCATACCCCACGAACCCGGCCATGCGGCGGATTTCGCCGGGCAGGTCCCGCTTCAGGTCGTTGTAGTGGACCAGAAGAATGTTCGGCTCCTGGCGCAGGGTCCACCAGCTGGCGACATGATGCATGTTCCCCCACCAGGGATAGCCTTCCTCCTCCCAGTCGAACCAGCCGCGGGTCAACCATTCCCGCCACAGCTTGTTCAGATCGCCATCGTAGCGCGGCATCGGGGGCCCGACGCGCCCCGGCGTTTCATTGAAAGCCTGGTAGGCGAAGTCCGTGAATTGTTCGTAGTGATTCGCCAGGGACATGAACACATCACGGGGATCCCTTCCCACGACCACGTACTTCACTTCCGGCCAGATCGGCAGGCCGTCGGCGGCGAGATGGGACTTGAGCACCCGGGGATGGGGCATGGCCGCAAGCTCTGCCAGCTGATCGGCGAGTTCGACGGGGAACATGCGGGCGTCGAGCCAGTAGTCCATCGGCCGCGGCTGCATGTTCTCCTTCATGGCCATCAGCTGATAGAGAATCCCCAACGTCCAGGTGGTGCTGGATGTGTAGGATGTGCTTACGATGACGTCGCCTGCTCGCGGCTCGAAGCCGTCCCAGCGGGTCGAATCGATGGTGTGATTCTGATACGTGCGCGTAACGTTGGCCGGCCGTACCATGCTCCCCTCCCATGACTGACTTCACGCGCTCACCGCGCGAGGCGCACGCCCGTGACGTTCATGGTCGAGCCCCCCGGTGCGGCCATGCTGCTGAGGACTATAATGCGTTGCGTTGAAGAGGGAAGACCTCAGCGCCCGGCGAGCGTCGCGACATGGACCTCGACGCTGGCGGCAAGCGCTTCCAGATCGTAGCCGCCTTCGAGCAGGGCGACGATTCGGTCCTCGGCGTAGTCATGGGCAGCGGAGGCGATCAGCTCCGTGACCCAGCGGAAGTCATCGCTGGTCAGCGCCAGGCCGCCAAGCGGATCGTCCCGGTGGGCGTCGAAGCCAGCCGACACCAGGATCAGCTGCGGACGCTGCGTCTGCAAGGCTGGGATCCAGTCCCGCTCGATGGCCTGGCGAAAGGCATTGGAACGCGTGCCTGCGGCAAGGGGCGTAAGCACGATGTGATCCGGCACCAGTCCCTTCATTCGCTCCGGGTAGAACGGATGCTGGAAGCTGGAGCAGACCAGCACGCGGGGATCGTCGGCGAAGATTTCGGCCGTGCCGTTACCGTGGTGGACGTCGAAATCGAGAATGGCCACCCGCTCGAGGCCATAGACTTCGAGGGCGCGGCGGGCGGCGATGGCGATGCTGTTGAAGAAACAGAAACCCATGGCGAGCCGGGTCTCGGCATGATGCCCGGGCGGCCTTACGGCGCAGAACGCGCGCTCGTAGTCACCACCGAGGACGCCATCGACGGCGGCCACGGCGGTGCCGGCCGCAGCGCGGGCGGCGGTAAGGGTGCCGGGCGCGATGAAGGTATCGGCATCCACCGGCGCGAGACCCGAGTCGGGCGTGAGCCGCTCGAGCAGCGCTAAGTGTTCCGCAGGATGGACGCGTGCCAGATCTTCATTGCTGACCGGTGCAGCGGGGCCGGGATGCAGCAGGTCCGCGGCGAGGCCACTGGCCTCGATGCGCTCGAGGATGGCTTCTATGCGGCTGGGAGCCTCCGGATGACGGGGTTGCATGACGTGGCAGGCGCTGTCCGGATGCTGCAGCAGGGCTGTTCTCATGTGGCAATCTCTGGCCTCGAAGCGGCGGCAATGTATCAGGGCCGCCTCATGCAGGCCAGGTGTCGTCCCTGGCTCCCGGATCCTGCTCGAGACGCGTGTTCATCTCCTCGGCTGTCATCGGCCTGCCGACGAGGTAGCCCTGGATCTCGTCGCAGCCGATTCCTTCCAGAAAGCGGATCTGCTCGATGGCGTCGACGCCTTCCGCCACCACGCGCAGATCGAGGGCGTGGCCCATGGCGACAATGGCGCGGACGATGGCGGCGTCGTCTTCTGATGCCGGCAGCGGTGCAATGAAGGTGCGATCGATCTTCAGCGCATGGACCGGGAAGTGGCGCAGGTAGGCCAGTGCCGAATAGCCCGTGCCGAAGTCGTCCACGGCAAGACCGACCCCGAGTGTGGTCAGGTGGGTGAAGAGGTCCCGGTGCTCAGCGACGTTGGCCACGAACACGCCTTCAGTGAGCTCCAGTTCCAGCAGTTCCGCCGGCAGCCCGTAGGCTTCGAGCAGGCGCGCCAGCTCGTTCGCGAACTCGCCGCCGCGAAATTGCCCGCCGGAGACGTTCACGGCTAGGCGCAGGCGATGTCCCGCGTCGAGCCAACGGCGCCCCGCGCGTACGGTCTCCTCGAGGACCCAGCCCCCGATGCGAGTGATCGCGCCGGTAGCTTCCGCTGCCGGAATGAACTGCTCAGGATTCACGGCGCCGAAGTCGGGTGAGTCCCAGCGCAGCAGAACTTCGGCTCCGGTGATGCGGCGAGTGCGAACGTCGAAGCGGGGCTGGAAGCGGACGCTGAGTTCGTTGCGTTGGATGGCTCCGGGCAGGGCGCTCTCCATCAGCACCCGGCGATGGGAGACCACCTCGAGTGCTTCGTCGTAGAGACGGAAGTCGTTGCCGCCTGCGTCTCGAACCTGATTCAGGGCTGCCCTGGCGTGGTCGAGGAGCTGCCGCGGTTCACCGCTGCTGTGGGGAAACACGGCGATGCCCAGACTGGCTCGACAGCCGTCGTCCATGCCATCGCTCCCGGCAAGCGTTTCGAGGATTCTGCTCGCGGTAAGTGCCAGGTCCGACAGGTCTGTGGAGCACTCCAGCAGCAGCAGAAACTCCTCGTTGTGGCTGCGTGCCACCAAGTCTGAACGACGCAGCAAGGCCCGCAGACGCTGCGCCGATTGCTTCAGCAGCGATTCCGCTGCGTCCTGGCCGAAACTTCGCGCCCGCTCCTGAAAACCGTCGAGGTGGACGCACATGAGTGCCATGCATCGGCCGTGGCGTTCCGCGGTGTGCAAGGAGAGGTCGAGCTGACGTTCGAACAGGCGCGCATTCGGCAGGCCGGTGAGCATGTCGTGCTGGGCCAGATGCTCGAGCCGGTTCTCCAGCGCCTGGGTCCGTGAACATAAACGCAGGCTGCGCTCGAGCAAGAGCGGGGTCAGTTCGTCTGCCGGCAGGAACTCGTCGGCGCCGGCCTCGAGCAGCGGGCGCCAATGCTCGGCAGCGGCGTCCGCCGTGACCACCAGCAGCGGTGTCACGATCCCCGCGTCCCTGGCTTGCTGCAGGAAGTCCAGCGCGTGCTCGTGATCGAGATCCAACAGTGCTGCATCGACCCAGCCCGCGCCAAGGATAGCCAGGGCGCGCCTGGCATTCGGCGCGCTGCTGCTGTGCCAGTCGGGGCCTTCGCCGGCGGTGCCCGCGAGTTCCTCGGCACATCCTTCCAGCCGGCGTCGACGCTGCAAGGTTTCTGCGAGGCAGAGCAGATGCATGGTCGATTGCCCGTCGTCCTCGTTCATGACGCCTCCGCAAGGGCGGGATGCAGGGTCAGGGCACGGTGGTCCGTGCTGATCTGAAAGTGGGGCCGGAGTGAATTGACGCAAGCGCTGCCGCGTGCAGGTTGGCCGTTCAGCGTGAGGACCTCGAGGCGCTGTCGCGGTCCCGGCCGCCGGCGCAGCGCGGCGGCAAAGACGGCGAGCGTCGCCTTGAACTCGGCCTGGTCGGGCGCGGGATCGATGGCGAGTTCACCGCTGCCGCGACACCAGGTGAGGAGGACGCGACCTGCGCCGAGTACCAGTTCGTTGCCCGAGCGCGCCGCGGGCAGTGGCAGGCCCGCAAGGGGCAGGCCCAGGCCGCAGGGAGAAGCGGGGTCCTGTGCATGCAGCCAGCGCGGCGGTGCCGCATTCGAACGCCAGTCGTGGATGGACTCCAGGGCTTCCGGCAGGGCGAACTGGGGGCCACCGAGACCATCGAGAAACCAGCCGCCCACCACCTCGCCGGACAACTCCATCCATCTCAGGGCGCGGAATACGCGCGCCCAGGACAAGGCTTTCGGTTCCCGGCGACACAGGTCAGGGCAGACCACACCCCAGCGGTCGAGGAGAAGGTGGGCCCTCTCCCTGGCGCGCTCCAGGTCATCGAGGCGGTCGGCGGTTGGGTCACCGCCCTGCGCGAGTCGGGCGAAGTGACCGGGGTAACCCGTGACCCGGGCCTGCACCCGCTGCCGCAGGCGCAGGCGCTGCCCGGGGCGGCGGCCCCCGCGTTCCATCGCAGCGATTTCGGGCAAACTGAAGTTCCAGGCCAGACCCACACGGACGGCTTCGAAGCTGTCGAGGGTCAGGTGTCCCCTCCAGACGCCCTGCCACAGTCGCTGCGCGGCTTCGTGGGCGTCACCGTCGCAGGCCTGGCGCAGGAAGTCGAAGGGCAGACGGGCCCCCGCGGCCAGTCCCGGAAACGATGCGTCCTCCTCGGCGGTCGCGTCGGCGCCGACCTGTAGCGCCGCGAGCTCGTCCGGCAGGGCGAAACCGAGACGGCGTTCGCCGTCTCCGTAGAGTGTGAGTTCGCCGGCCTGTAGCACCCGATCGAGCTCGCCCGGGCGCGTGCCAGTAAGGCGGGCGGGCAGAACGAAGGCCTCCCAGCGTTCGGCCGGCAGGGGCAGGCCGCGCAGCGGTTCCAGAGCGTCCAGCACGTCCTGGGCACCACCGACCCGCTGCCAGTCGAGGATGAAGTCCGCCACGTCGCCGGCGGCCAGTGGCTGCAGATGACGGCGCCGGGCCCGCTGCTGTCGCAGCATGGCCTCGAGATTGGAGCGCAGGCACAGACGCGTGGAGTCGTCATTCGTGAGCAGCGGCCCCCGCAGCAACGTTCCCGACGTTTCCAGGGCGGCCAGATCCTCACGCAGGTTCGCCTCCGGACCCGGCCAGGCGGCGATCAGCTCCTGTTCCGTCGCTGGTGGCTCTGTGGCGAGCCAGTCCTCGAGCCAGGCCCTGCGTGTTTCCGGCGACGGGGGATCGCCGCCGGTCGCAGCTCCGGCCAGCGCGCGCAGGGTGGGCGCATCGTCGGCGAGAACGACCCAGTGTCCGCGGGTGTGCCTGACCTCGTGCAGCCAGGACGTGATGCGCTCGCGCTCCGTCTCTGGAATCAACGACGCCAGTGCCTGAAACTCATCAGCGCGCAGAAAGCGGCGTTCTGCGATCCAGTCCTTCAGCTCCAGGGCGTCCTGAGGCGCCCAGCCGGGTTCCAATCGCCGTCGCCGGCGCTGGAAGCGCTCCACCGTCGCCGGGTCAACACGCGGGCGGCGCCCGGGATCATCGAGGACCGCCTCGAGCAAGGTTGGACGAGCATCGCTGTCAGCCTGCCGCGGGCGGTCGTCCGCGTACATGTACTGGTTGATTTGGGCCCGGGCGAGCTGAGCGGCGAAGGGCGAGGGGCTGGCGGTATCGCAGAGCGACACTTGAATCCGGCCCCGGGCGAGGTCATCGAGCCGGGCCCGCAGCGCGGGCAACTCGAAGCTGTCTTCCAGGCAGGCCCGCCAAGTCTCCAGCAGGATAGGGAAGTCGGGCTGGGCCTGCAGGCGGCCCAGCAGACGCTGCGCGTGCAGACGACTCATCCACAGCGGCTGGCGTTCACCGAAGCGGCGGCGGGGCAGCAGCAGGGCGCGACCGGCACACTCCCGGAAACGGGCGCCGAAGAATCCGCTTCCGGTCAGCCGGCGCTCGAGCAGCGTGTCGAGGTTGTCCGCCGTGACGAATCCGAGAACCTGTTCCGGATCCACGGCGGCGGCCAGCTGGATCACGATGGCGTCGTTGCCGGCATGGATCTCCGGTCGCTCGCCGAACTGTTCTTCCCATGCAGCCTCCAGTGCCAGCGCCCAGGGTCGGTTGAGCGTGGCGCCGGCCATGGTGTGAAGCACAAGCTGGCCGGCAGGATCAGGCGTGCGGCGCGAACCAGTGGAACCGGGACCGGCACGCACACGCTCGGCCACGAAATGATGGGCGTGGGGGAGTGCCGTGCCCGTGTGGCGGCGCTGGCGCAGCAGATAGTCCCCCAGCATGCTGCGAGCGGCCGGATCGAGAGCTGCGAGCTCCGGTGCCGTCTGCAGTTCGCCGCCAGGGGCCGCGAGCTGTGCGTCCCAGGCTTCGAGCTGCTCCGCAATGCGAGCCGAGAGATGGGAATCGCGATCACGCTCCTCGGAGCGCCAGAACGGTGGTGCATGCGTTGCTTCGGGGGCCGGCAGTACGAACACGTCGTTGTGCGTAACGCGCTGCACGCGCCATTGCTGAGAGCCGAGACTGAACGCACGGCCCGGCCCGTTCTCCCAGACGAATTCCTCGTCGAGCTCGCCGAGCTTCGCCTGACTGTGCGCGTGGCGCAGCTGGAAGTAGCCACGATCGGGGATCATGCCGCCGCTGGCATACAGGGCCAGTGCCGCTCCGCGGCCGGCCGTGAGCAGGCCCGTGTCCGGATCGAGGCGAATGCGCGGTCGCAGTTCGCGGATGCGGGTCCCTTCGAAGCGGCCGCTGAGCATGTCGACGACGGCGTCGAACGCTGCCCGAGTCAGGCGTCGATAGGGTGCTGCACGACGGATCTCGGCGTACAGACTTTCTGCTGCCGCCGGGCCGGCCAGCAGACTCGCGAGCATGACCTGGGCGAGGACATCGAGGCAGCCACGCAGGGGACGCACGGCTTCGATGTCGCCCTGGGCGGCACAATGCAGCGCCACCGAGGCTTCGAGCAGATCATGGGGGTGGGTGGGATGCAGGACGGCGTGCGAGGTCTCGCCGACGCCATGACCTGCGCGGCCGATGCGCTGGAGCGCGCTGGTGACGTTGGGCGGACTCTGAACCAGGATCACTTCGTCCAGACTGCCGATGTCGATGCCCATCTCAAGAGAACTGGTGGCGACGATGGCACGCAGCCGGCCTTCTTTCAGACGCTGTTCCACCGTCAGCCGCAGCTCCCGCGCCAGCGAACCGTGGTGGGCCCAGGCCAGGGTGGCGTCCGCGTTCAGGTTGACCCGGAACGCCAGCTTCTCCGCCAGTTGCCGGCTGTTGCAGAACACCAGGGTGGAGCGATTGCGCTCGCTGTGGGCGCGGATGGAACGCGCGATCGGAGTCAATGCATCGAGACCGCCGTCCTCCGGCAGGACGTCCGGTTCGAGGGCTTCGATGCGCAACTCCAGCCGCGGCCGTTCACTGCTGCTGACGATTCGAACCGGCCGCGGGTTGGCGGCAGGGGAGCCGTCGCTGTCGCTCTCGTAACCGCCAAGCCATTCCGCTATGGCTTCGAGCGGCCGCACCGTCGCGGACAGGGCGATCCGCTGCACTTCGCCGGCGAGGCTCACCAGGCGTTCGACGCCCGCAGCCAGCCAGACCCCGCGACGGTTGCCAGCAATGGCGTGCACCTCGTCCAGGATGACCGTACGTACGCCGCCGAGCATGCCGCGCCCGGACGCTGATGCCAGCAGCAGGTTGAGGCTCTCTGGCGTCGTAATCAGGATCTCCGGTGGTTGGCGGACCATGCGCCTGCGCTCACCCGGCGGCGTGTCGCCACTGCGGGTGGCGACGCCGATCTCGGGCGCCGTCAGGCCGCAGTCGGCGAAGCGTTGTCTGAGTTCCGTTAGGGGAGCGAGGAGATTGCGGCGGATGTCGTTGTTCAGGGCTTTCAGTGGCGAGACATAGAGCACCCGCACAGCACCCGGCTCCCAGCTGCCCTGCAGCAGTTGATCGAGGGCCCAGAGGAAGGCGCACAAGGTCTTGCCGGATCCCGTCGGCGCCGTGGCGAGGACATGCTCACCGGCGGCGATGGCTGGCCAGGCGTCGCGTTGGATCGGAGTCGGGGGACCGTGACGCTCCCGCAGCCAAGCGGCGACTTGTGGATGGAATCCGGCCAGTGGACTGGGCTTGGGCACGCTGACTCCGGTTGCCCGGCGCTAGACAAGTCTCGATGATACACGGCCACGATGAGGCCCCGAGCAGGGGAGACGGGAGAGCGCATGAATACGATCGATGGCAGCGTTGTGATCACTGGTGGTGGCGCGGGCATCGGGCGGGAGGCTGCACTGGCCTTTGCCGCTCGTGGTGCCCATGTCGTAGTGGCGGGACGAACGGCAAGCCGTCTCGAGGAAGTGGTGGCCGCCATTCGCTCCGCCGGTGGCAGCGCCGAGGCGGTGGCAGCTGACTGTGCCACCGAGAGCGGTGCGGATGCCGTGATCAGTGCCGCAGAGGCCAAGGGTGGGGTCGCCGTGCTGGTCAACAACGCCGGAGTTGGCTACAGCTTCGAGGCCACGCGGCCGGGCTCCATGGCGGCCCTGGCGGATACGTCTCCGGAGAACTGGCACGAGGTCATGCGGATCAATCTCGACTCCGCCTATTTCATGTGCCACCGCGCTCTGCCTGGTATGATCGCGGCGGGTCGCGGATCCATCGTCAACGTGTCCAGTGCAGGAGGGACGCAGGGCATGGCGGACGCGCACGCCTATGCCACCGCGAAGGCCGGCATGATCAACCTGACGCGATCGCTGGCACGAACCTACGGTCCGAACGGCATCCGGTCCAATGTGCTTGCGCCGGGTTTCGTCGCCACGGACATGGTGGCATCGGTGCTCGAGAGCGAAGCGAATCCTTTCGCAGATGACATCATGCGCTTTGCGGCCTGTCCGCTGGGGCGACCCGGAGAGCCTGAGGAGATGGCCGAAGCCATCGTCTTCCTCGCAGGGAACGGTTATGCCAACGGGGTCGTGCTGGTGCTCGACGGCGGCTCCACCTGCTGAACTGCCTTCGAGGCTCTGAACGGGTCGCTCCGCCGCGCTGCGAACCCGATTCAGAGCCTGTCAGGTCTCGGCCTCCAGACACTGCGCCTGGAATTCCTCGACCAGCTCGTCGAGTTGCACGAAACGTCTGCGTCGCGGTTCCGAGCGCTGCAGCAGTTCGCAGAGTTCCGGCTGCTTTGCGGCGGCGGCCGCTTCGATGGCCAGAGCCAGTGCCGGATCGCTGGCGGCGTTGGCCAGATTGCGTTCGGCCATGACCCACGCCTGTTGCGGATCGTCGCCGGATCCGAGCCAGAACTCCGCAATGTGATCGAGAAAGGCGAGCGGATGCCTGGCCAACAGTTCCGCATAACCGCGCTCAGCACGTTCCCGTATGGGTTCAGCTTCCTCGTGACGGCCGGCGGCCACCAGAAATTCGGCGAGCCTCGAGTCGACTTCGGGATCCTCTGACTCGCCGGCGATGGCTTCCAGGAGCGCGATGGCTTCGTCAAGCTCGTCGATCTCCACCAGCGCCTCAGCCAGATGGACCCGGGCGGTGATATAGGCCGGCATGTAGTCGAGGGCTCGCCTGTAGTGGGCTGCGGCGCGAGCGGGCTCTCGGTCCACGTGCAATTCTCCGCGCTGGAACTCGACCCAGGACACGGCGAACGGACTGATCTGATCCCAGAACTGCAGCGCTTTCAGGTAGTTCGTTTCGGCTTCGTCGACGCGCCCTAGTGTGTGAAGCGTGAACGCAAGCTGGGTCAGGCTGGCAAAGGCCGGGTTCGATGCGGCCCGTCGCTGCGCCTCTGCAAGCACGACCTCTGGAGTGCCCCGAGCCAGAGCGATACGAATGCGGGTGCGCGCGACGTCGTCGGCAGCGGCAGCATGCTGCCGGCGGCTAGGATC
This sequence comes from Gammaproteobacteria bacterium, assembly GCA_007694905.1. Taxonomy (GTDB): domain Bacteria; phylum Pseudomonadota; class Gammaproteobacteria; order Pseudomonadales; family Azotimanducaceae; genus SLTB01. The sequence goes on from REEU01000157.1 coordinate 14,370, forward strand.
GGTTAGGGGTTCGAGTTCCGTCAGCAGTGTCTCAGCTTCTCGAGAATGTTGGGGCTATCGCGGTGATCTGCGGCCCTGACGCTCGACGTCGCCATCAGGCAGGCGGCGAGCAGGGGAAGGGGGCCGGGTAGGACACGGAGCCCGGGTACACCACGTCCGGATGTCATCGTTGTGCTCCCCTATCTGATCCCGGCGCAGCGGAGCCGGCGCCTGAAGGTAGTCCATGTTCATGGCTGGACCTTGTCCTTCCTGAACAGTCGTACAACAGTAGCGCTGCGGTGTCCATCGGCGCCTATCCTGCCTGATCATGCGTCCTTCAATAGGACCGATTTCGCCGGGGTCGCTTTACGGTTCGTGCTCACTCGAGGCCGAGCACCTGCTTTGCAATCACGTTCTTCTGGATCTCATTGGTGCCACCGTAAATGCTCTGGGCGCGGGTGAAGAAGTAATCGGCTATAGCCGTCACCGGCCACGCCGGCGCGAACGCTCCGTCGGCGCCTCCGTTCCAGTCGTCCCCGCTGCGGTCGGGGACGGCGCGCAGGCCGAGGTGGCCGGCGGCTTCGAGCCAGAGTTCGGTGATGGCCTGAGCCACTTCCGTCGAGCGTATTTTCAGGATGGAGGATTCGTTACCGGGCGCGCCCCCTGTGGCAACGGCTGCGAGCGTGCGGAGCGTGGTGTACTCCAGCGTCGTCAATTCCACCGCGACCGCATCATAGCGCCTTCTGAATTCCGGATCGGACCAGAGCGCCTCGCGACCGTAACGGGTCTCCCGGGCGCAGGACGCCAGTTTGCGCATCTGCTCTTTCTTGCCGGCGATATGTGCGTAGCTGGTGCGTTCGTGGGTCAGCAGATACTTGGCATAGCTCCAGCCTTTGCCTTCCTCACCGACCCGGTTCGCCTGGGGCACCCGTACGTTCTCGAAGCTGACGGTGTTGAGATGGTGACCGCCGTCGATGGTGATGATGGGGTGAACCTGCACGCCCGGAGTGTTCATGTCGATCATCAGGAAGGTGATGCCCTGCTGCTTGCGCGCCTCCCGGGACGTGCGCACCAGGCAAAAGATCCAGTCGGCGAAGTGGGCCTGGCTGGTCCAGGTCTTGCTGCCGTTGACGATGTAGTCGTCGCCGTCGGCGTCAGCACGGCATTCGAGGCCGGCGAGGTCGGAACCCGCGCCCGGCTCGGAGTAGCCCTGAGCCCAGAACGTGTCCGCCCTGAGGATCTCCGGCAGAAACCTGCGCTTCTGCTCCTCGCTGCCGAAGGTGTAGAGCACGGGTGCGACATAGATCACACCCATGGGCACGATGGGCGGCGCGCCTGCCCGTTCGAGCTCTTCATCGAAGAGGTACTTCTCGGTGACGCTCCAGCCCGTACCGCCGTGTTCGGGCGGCCAGTTCGCGGCCAGCCAGCCGCGGTCGGACAGGGCGCGTTCGCTGCGCTGCAGGTCACTCTTGGCAAGGCTCTGGCCTCGTCGCCGCTTGTCGAGGATGTCCTGTGGATAGTCGTTGGCGAAGAACGCACGAACCTCCTCGGCGAAGGCGAGTTCGGCTTCGGAATAGCGCAGATCCATGATGATTCCCGAACGCTGATGGCGCCGGGATGATAACGCGGTGAAGCGAATGTTGTCCGATGCGGGCACCGTGCCGGGATGAGAAATCCGGACACGAGCGAGGGTATTGCCGGCCGCGCTCAGCCTACCGACTTAGAAGGTAAGTGCGCAGGTCCATCGCCGTCATGTTGCCTCAGGAAGGCTCGCTCTGAATGCAGACGACAGCCATGCCTCGCGCGGGCTGCCCGATCAGGTTACTCGACGACGGTGACGTTGGCAGCCTGGGGACCTTTCTGGCCCTCGGTGATGTTGAAGGAAACGGTCTGACCTTCCAGGAGCGTTCTCCGGCCGGTGCCGTTGATCGCGCTGAAGTGGACGAACACGTCCTTCTGGCCTTCCTGCTGGATGAAACCAAACCCTTTCTCGTCGTTGAACCACTTGACGACGCCGGTTACGAACTGATCCAAGATCCCATACCTCATCGTGCCCGGGCGATTCGCGCCCGCGATGCCATGAAACTGCCCGTCTTCGAGACGAGCAGATTGCCATATTACTGAAAATGGATTTCCTGCAAGTGACAGGCGACGAACGGTCGAGGAGACAGGCGGGTCCGATTGCGTCGGGCCCGGGCGTTGCGGGAGGCGCTCTGCAGCGTGTCGGCACGCCCGCGGTTTGGGCCGCAGGCGTGCCATGTCACGCAGAATCGAGGTCAGAGGCGTTCGACGATGGTGACGTTGGCGAGACCGCCGCCTTCGCACATGGTCTGCAGTCCCCACTTCTTGTTGTGGGTCGCCAGCGCGTGCACCAGCGTCGCCATGAGCTTGGTGCCCGAGCCCCCCAGGGGATGGCCGAGCGCAATGGCGCCACCGTGGACGTTGAGGCGGTCGCGATCGGCTCCCAGTTCCTGCAGCCAGGCCACGGGCACCGAGGCGAAGGCTTCGTTCACCTCGAACAGGTCGATGTCGTCGATCTTCTTGCCGGCCTTCTCCAGCGCCCGGCGGGTGCCCTCGATAGGCGCTTCCAGCATGATCACGGGGTCGCCACCGACCACGGTCAGGGTGTGGATGCGGGCGAGGGGCTCGACCCCCAGCGCCTTGAGACCTGCTTCGCTGACGACCATCACGGCGGAGGCGCCATCGCAGATCTGCGACGAAGTGGCTGCGGTCAGGCGACCGCCTTCAGCCAGCAGTTTGACGCCGGAGATGCCTTCCAGGGTGGCGTCCATGCGGATGCCTTCGTCCACTTCGTGCATCTGCTTGCTGTCGTCCTCCAGCGTGATCTCGACTGGCACGATCTCGTTTTTGAACCAGCCCTTTTCGACGGCTTGCTTAGCCTTCTGGTGGCTTTCGAGGGCGAACTGATCAAGCACTTCCTTGGCCAGGTCGTACTTCTTGGCCATCATTTCAGCGCCGGTGAACTGGCTGAATTGCACCTTCGGGTAGCGCTGCTGCATGCCCTTGCCGTAGGGGAGACCGAAGCCGGCCTCGTAGGCAGGCTTGACCGCTGCACCCATGGGCACCCGGGTCATGGACTCCACGCCGGCGGCGATGACGCAGTCCATGGTGCCGGACATGATGGCCTGGGCGGCGAAGTGCAGGGCCTGCTGCGAGGATCCGCACTGACGGTCCACGCTGGTGGCCGGAACGCTTTCCGGCAGGGACGAGGACAGCACCGCATTGCGGGCGATGTTCGTGCTCTGCTCGCCAGCCTGGCTGACGCAGCCCATGATCACGTCCTCGATCAGATGCGGGTCGGCCTTCGCACGCGCGACCACGTCATCGAGCACGCGAGCGGCGAGATCGGCGGCATGCCAGTCCTTCAGGCGGCTGCCCCGGCGACCGCCCGCGGTGCGGCATGCGGCGACAATGTAGGCTGCTTCTGCCATGTCAGTTCCCTCTTTTCAATTAGTTAAAGTTAATAATTAAACAGTTTCGAGAAAAATTAATTCGTTTCGCTTAACCTGAGACGGGCGGATTATGCCCGCCGGGTCAGCAACTCGCCAGCGCGCCCGACTGAGATCCACCATGATCACGGTGACCGTTCACCGCGCGCCAGAGCCACTCGGCGAAGGGTAGTTCGAACAGCGTCTGAATCTCCGCGCGCTGCCAATCGTGATCATGGCGAGCCTGGAAATCCGTCCTTGGCAACGGCGACTCGTGAGTGCTGGGCTTGGGCAGTGGCATCTCCCGCTGGTGGGAGGAGCAGGGTAATGCTGGGAACAGCGGGACGGAAGGGGCTTCGGGTATGCTCAGCCTGCATTGACGACGGGGAGGAGACCATGTGCGGTCGCTTCAACATGACGGCGGATCCTTTGACGCGCTTGTTCATGGCCCTGGTCGGCCAGCCGTTTCCTGACGGCGACCGGCTTAACGTCGCGCCCACCGAGTTCGTGCCGGTGATCGCAGCCGAGGACGGCGAGCGGCGGGTGGTCGAGATGCGCTGGTGGCTGGTGCCGCATTGGTCTAAGGAGCCTTCCAGCCGTTATGCCATGTTCAACGCCCGCGCTGAAGGCCTGACGAAGTCCCGGGCGTTCCGGATGCCGTTCGCCCGTCAGCGCGCCGTCGTGCCGGTGTCGGGATTCTATGAATGGTTGCGGGAGGGCGAGCGGAAGATCCCGCACTATGTGGTGGCCGATGGCGGCGATGGGCTTCTGCTGGCCGGTCTCTGGGATCGCTGGCTCGGCGGCAAGGAGCCCCTGGAGAGCTTTACGCTGGTGACCACTGAAGCCCACCCGGCATTGCATTGGCTGCACCATCGACAGCCGGTGATGCTGGACGGCGAGGGCGCAGCACGCTGGCTGGCGGCGGATGCGCACGCCTCTGAGTTGCAGGACCTGTGCGCGCCGGCATTGCCCATACCGCTGGCCGTGGCCCCGATGGACACACGCTTGAACAACGCGCGCTTCAAGGATGCAGCCTGCCTCGAGCCCATGGGCGCACCGCGTCACATCGACCGTGACGTGGAGCAGTGAAGATGCATTCGCCTGAACGAAGCTGACGGTGGGCCCGACAGCCTCAATTCTGGCTGCTCCAGCCCTCCTTGATCGGCTCCGGTTTGCCGCGCTCCGCCACGTCGCGATCGTGGTCCTTTTTCGCCTGCAGCAGCTTCGGCATGTATTCGTCGAGTTCTTCGAGCGTCCAGGCCTGTTCGAGCTGGAACGACTTGATGATCGCCGGCTGCTGCATGATGCCCACGAGTCCGTGAGCGACATGGATGATCTGGCTGGTGACGTGACCGGCGGCCTCTGAGGCGAGCCAGGTGACCACCGGTGCGATGTGCTGCGGGCCGCTGTCGATCAGATCCTGATCGCTGACAATTTCGCCGCGGCGCTCGCGCAGCGGGATCGTCATGCGGGTCAGTGCCGCTGGTGAAATGGTATTCACTGTACAGCCGTACTTCGCCAGCTCCAGAGCCAGCACGCGGGAAAACCCTGCGATCCCCGCTTTGGCAGCGCCGTAGTTGGATTGGCCAAAGTTTCCGAACAGACCGGAGACGGATGAAAAGTTGATGATCCGGCAGTGGGTCCGGTTGTGCTCCCGGATGTGGCGGGCGAAGGGTCGACTGCAGCAGTAGTGACCTTTCAGGTGTACGCGGATCACCGCGTCCCAGTCCTCCTCTTCCATGTTGAACAAGGTCCGGTCACGCAGGATGCCGGCGTTGTTCACCAGAATGTCCAGGCCGCCGAAGCGCTCCACTGCGGTCTGCAGCAGGCTTTCGCCACCGGAGACCGTGGCGATGTCCTCGCCGTGGGGAACCGCCTCGCCCCCGTGTGCGACGATCTCATTCGCCACCTCCTCGGCAATGCCACCCCTGCCGCTGCCGTCCGTCGCGCCGCCGAGATCATTCACCACCACTTTCGCGCCCTCACGGGCGAACATGAGTGCGATCTCACGGCCGATACCGCGACCGGCGCCGGTGACCGCCGCGACCTTGCCTTCGAGTACCCCCATTTTCGTGCTCCTCCTCGGTCTGATTCCTTCCCTGAGTCTTTCAGTGCCATCCCTAAAAGAAAAGGGCCGGTTCCCAGAGGAGACCGGCCCTTCGTAACATGCAGCAGGGTCAGGCGGACTGCTTGCCCAGTCCCAGCGGGTTGCCGTACTGGTGCTCCACCGGCACCTGGGGATCGGCATCCGGGTACTTGCCGAGTTCCATGCGGGCGATGGTGCGGCGATGCACCTCGTCCGGCCCGTCGGCGAGGCGCAGCGTGCGCTGGCCGGCGAACATCTTCGCCAGCGGGAACACCTGGGAGACACCGGCGCCGCCGTGAATCTGGATGGCGTCGTCGATCACCTGCAGCGCGATGTTGGGCACGGCCACCTTGATTTGGGCGATTTCGGAACGCGCCACTTTGTTGCCTACGGTGTCCATCATCCAGGCGGCCTTGAGCGTGAGCAGGCGCGCCATTTCGATGTTGATGCGGGCGTCGGCGATCTTGTCGTAGTTGCCGCCGAGATCCGCGAGACGCTTGCCGAAGGCCTCTTTCGACATGCCACGACGGCACATCAACTCCAGTGCCCGCTCGGCGACGCCGATGGAGCGCATGCAGTGGTGGATGCGTCCTGGTCCGAGACGGCCCTGAGCAATCTCGAAGCCGCGTCCGGAACCGAGGATCATGTTGTCCTTCGGCACTCGCACGTTGGTGAAGCGCACGTGGCCGTGGCCGTGGGGCGCATCGTCGTAGCCGAAGACGTGCTGCATCTTCAAGATCTCGATGCCGGGCGTGTCACGGGGCACGAGGATCTGCGACTGCCGGGAGTGCTTCGGCGCATCCGGCTCGGTGACGCACATGACGATGAGGATCTTGCAGCGTGGATCGCCGATGCCGGAGGACCACCACTTCTCACCGTTGAGCACCCACTCGTCGCCATCGAGGCGCGCTTCGAGGCTGATCTGGGTCGCGTCGGAGGAGGCGGCGTAGGGTTCGGTCATACAGAACGCCGAGCGCATCTTGCCTTCGAGCAGAGGCTCGAGCCATTGCTTCTTCTGCTCTTCGGTGCCGTAGCGCTCGATGACCTCCATGTTGCCGGTATCGGGCGCGGCGCAGTTGAACACCTCGGAGGACAGCGGGTACTTGCCCATCTGCTCGGCGAGGTGGGCGTAGTCGACATTGGTCAGGCCGGCGCCGCGCTCGGAGTGGGGCAGAAAGAAGTTCCATAGGCCTTTCGCCCGGGCCTTTTCCTTCATCTCCTCCATGATCGCGGTCTCGGTCCAGCGACCGCCGGCCTCCACCTGCTCGGCGTACACCTTCTCGTTGGGAACCACGTGTTCTTCGATGAACGCCATGACGTCGTTCAGGAGCGGCTTGACCCGCTCGGATACTGACAGGTCCATGATCTCTCGACCTCTTATGGGTTGGATGAAAGGCACCCCCGGCAAGGAGCGCCGGGACACCCGATGGCGGATGCGTGTCAACCGAGTCTAATACAGGCGCTTCAATAGAAGCGAACCATCCGGCACCGCCGAGGGTGTTTCCGACCTCTCCCGGAGCAGGGTACCCTGCTCGGACCCGGACTGCCGCCTGGAGGCCCCATGAACAAACCGCTGCACGGTGAACGCACCGCGGCGCTTTTAGACGAGCTTTGGGGGCAGGGCATCCGCCGCATGAGCCTGCTGATGCGCCACTCCGCGCGGGAGTATGCTCCCGGGAAGCACGATCTGGAGAACCCCCTGACGGAGGAGGGGCGGCGGCTGGCCCATCAGTTCGGCACCCGGCTACGGCCGGAACTGGCGCTGCGGGCCTACGCCAGCCCGGTGGCCCGTTGCGAGGACACGGCGGAGTTGATCCATGCCGCCCACCGTGAGAGGGGCGGTCGCGGCCGGGGCGGCTCACGCCCGGTGGAAGGCCTTGGGGTGTTCTACGTCCTTGACCAGATGAAGATGTTCAAGGCGATGAGCACCTCTACCGAGGGCATGGGCAGTTTCGTCCGGGCCTGGCTCGACGGCAGGATGCCCGAGGATATCGTCTTGCCTGCGCCGTTGGCCGCACGCAGCCTGCTGAAGCTGCTGATCACGCGCCTCGAGACCCAGGATGCAAGCCCGGCCCTCGATGTCTGTGTGAGCCACGATCTGACCCTGTACCTGATGCGGGAGGTCTGCCTCGGTCTGTCCCGCGAATCCCATGGCGACGTGCTGTATCTGGACGGCATGGTCATCTTCGAGCGTGACGGGGATTGGTGCGCCGCCACCCACGACCAGCGACCGAAGTCGCTGGCGCAGCTCCTCGGCGGCGGCCCCGCAGTGGACGCGCGCATCGCCTGATCCTCTGAGCTGCGTCTCGCTCAGTCGATGTGTCGCGGGGGGGCAGGCGTGGGTCTGGATCAAATTCACTCAAGGTCCTCGGTAAGCGTGCCGATAGGCTGTAGACGTGCGCGGGGAATACGGCCAAGCCAGAGACTTCTGCAGCCTGTACGGGTGCGTGACTGCGGCACACACTTCACGAGGGGTATCCATGACTGGACAGGTCGATGCTTTACGTCAGCATACGGAGCGCCGCATCGACAGCTTCATGTGGTGGCCTGCGTTCGCTCATCTGGCGCTTTGCGTCGCGGTCGGCGTCGCCACGGGTACGGTATGGCTGGTGGCCCTGTTCGCGGCATTCGCGTTTCCAGTCGTCTACCTGCTTCAACAACGCGAGTTTGGGTCGCTCGTGAATGGATGCTGTATGGCGGCGCTGTTCATGGGGTTGTCTGCCTTGCTCATCGAACAAACCGGCGGCTTGATTGAAGCGCACTTCAGCATCTTCATCATGCTATCGCTGCTCATTCTCTACAGCGATTGGCGTGTCATTGTCTGCGGCGCAGGACTGATCGCGATTCACCATGCGCTGTTTACCTGGCTGCAGTTTCACGGCTGGGTGCAGCTCTACGCCCACCTCGTCGATCATGCGCAGCACTCGGGTTGGGAGATGATCATTTGTCTGCTGCAACATGCAGGGGCCGTCGTGGCACACGCGGTCGCGCTGAGTATCCTGGCCTACGTGCTGCGGCAGATGTTCGACGACAGCTTAAAGGTTGCGGCGTTCGCGGTCGCCGCGGGCAAGGGGCATCTGGATCACGTGTTCACGGCAGATGAGTTGAATCGCCCGACGCTTGCCGCAGTGGCTCAGATGCAGTCTGGATTCGCTGAATCCCTGCTAGACAGCCAGACCATCGCGCAACGCGTTGCCGAACTCGGCCAGAGCCTGCATCGGGCGCAGCAGCAGCTTCAGGACCAGGGGCAGCACAACACGGATCAGGTTGAGCGTGTCTCAGCCAGCGCGGCAGCTTTGCGTGATATCGCCCGAAGCAGCGCGGACGAGGCGAGCCGGGCGCGCAGCGAGGCGGAAACAGCTGAGCAACTTGCTCGCAAGGGATCGAGCGATGTCGTTGAGCTTCAGGCTGCCATGCGCCAGATCGAGGGCGCCACCGGCCAGATTGAAGGTATGCTTGAGGACATCGATCAGATCACCTTCCAAACCAATCTGCTGGCGCTGAACGCATCCGTTGAGGCGGCTCGCGCCGGCCAGGAAGGACGTGGCTTTGCTGTGGTCGCTGCGGAGGTCAGAGATCTGGCGCAGCGCACGAAGCAGATCGCGCATCAGATTCGCGAAGCGATTGGAGAGAATCGACGCACCGTCAACACGGGAGTCAACATTGCCGCAACCACAACGGACGCGATGCAACAGATTGTCTCGACGTTTCAGGAGGTAGCGCGGCGACTCGGGGAAGTTGACGGTGCCAGCGGCGATCAGGCCAGGGGGATCGAGACCCTCGAGGCAAGTGCCGGGTCCATCTCGGACGCACTTCAGTCGGCGGCCCAGCAGATTGATGGCAGTCGCGCCGTGGCGGATGAGCTCAATGCAATGGCCCAGCAGCTTGCGGCCACGGTGGGGAGCTTCAAGCTTCCTGGCGGCACCGTGCCGATACCTGCATCTGCCGTGGATAGCCAGCCGCGCCAGCTCGCAGGCACGCAGCAGCAGCTCAATTCTGTTCAGGTGGCCCACGCCTTTGCGCGAACCGGTTGATGAGCTGTTTACCAAGCTTGAAGCTGCAGGCATCTGATGGGGCCTTGCCGCCTGGCAACCTGACCCACAGACCTGGCGCAAGCTTCCGTTGGAACGTTGCCGATACGCTGCCTGCATTGACCTGCCGAAACCTGCGGGGCATCCTCCGGCACTTAGGTGACTTTCTTGAGCTGAATCCTGAATGAAGCAACACTTTTTGATAGCAGTCCTGATGGTATGCATCTGGATGGTGCTCGGTGCGACGCATGTCGAAGCCAATGAACACCCTCGGGCAACGATTGGTTTCATCGATCGTGATGGCCATGACGTCGGTGCCGGCGTGCTCATCGATGGTCCCCACGGCGTGCTGATCGACCTCGATCTGCACGGACTGCCACCTGGGCGTCGTGCCATTCATGTGCACGCCATTGGCACCTGCGACGATCCAGACGAGGGCTTCGTCGCGTCCGGCGGTCACCTGAATCCGGAAGGCCGCAAGCATGGTCTGATGAATCCAGAGGGGCCTGATAACGGCGACCTGCCGAACCTCATCGTGCGCGAGGACGGCACGGTGCAGGTGGAGTTGTTCACCCAGCTTGTCTCGCTGCAAGGCGCGCCCGGCCGCCCGGCCATGCTCGACTACGATGGCGCGGCGCTGGTGATCCATGCGCAGCGCGATGACCACTACAGCCAGCCGATCGGCGGTGCCGGTCCGCGCATCGCCTGTGGCGTGATCCACGCCGACGAGTGATTGCCCGCATCGCACTTGGCGTTGCTGTTTTTTCCGCCTGCGTCATCGCCACCGCCGCGCTGCAGGGGCAAAGAGCCGTTGATGTCATGGCGCTGCAGGATGACGGCGTCGGCCCCATACGGCTTGGCCGCGACTTCGATGACGCGGAACGTCTGGCATTCCGCGTGGCCAGGGACTCTGCCTTCTCCGGAATCGGCTGCAACGGCCTCGCCGAGATCCGCTACCACGGCACGCTCGGCGGACACGCCGTCGATGTCATGGCCATGACCGGCAGCAACCACATCGAGACCGTCGAGATCACGCTGCAGCAGCCGACATCTACCCACAGCCACGACGACTGCCTCCTGCTCCGCGACCGCTTCGCCGAACCCTTCCTCGCCCGCTTCGGCGCCTTCGACGCGAACTGGCAGGTCAACAAGCCCGTCTCCAAGGAGACGCTGGCCCGAACCGGCCCGGTCCTGATCGAGGCACGCTGGTTCCACAGCGGCAAAGACTGCTACATCAGCGCCCGCTATGGCGATTCACGGGCTAGGCAATAAGGTCGAACAATTCCCTTTGTGCGTGGCTGCCGCCGATGCGGTGGAGGTCTGCCCTGAAGTTCCGTTGCAGGGCGGCTGCACGCGCGCGCTCACCGTTGTTGAGAGCGCCGAGAAAGGCCGCCACGTCGAGCGCGACATCACGAACGACATGACCCTGGTCGGTGTCGGTCGAGGCCCAGCGATGCAGGGTTGCCATCAGGACATCGGCCGCGGCGCTGCGCGTCTTCAGCAGCGGCATCAGGTAATGCAGGCTGGCAAACACCAGTTCAGCGTCCTGCACATGCTGTTCGGCGATCTCGGCCAACGGCTGCCAGCGCTCACCGACCTCGCAGCCCGCCGCTTCGAGGCGCAGTAACAGGGAGCTGGCGTTGCACAGGTCGAGGTAGAAGTCGTCCTGCACCGCCGGTGCGATGTCCTCGTCGTAAATGATGAGAACCTGTTCGAGATCGCCGGCTGCAAGGTGGAACAGCGACTCATGCCAGCAGAGGTGAAAGCGGAAGTTGTTGCCGTCCGCCCACTGCGGCCGCATGTCCTGCAGCCAGCGGATGCCCTCGTCGACGCGCCCCTGCATCTGCATCACATGGGCCACCGCATGGGTTGCCCACAGGTCCATCGGATTGCGCTCCACCGCGCGGCGCCCGAAGCGCTCGGCCTCGACATAGTCACCGGCTTCCTCCAGACCAAAGGCGTACATCCCCTCGATATAGCCTTCCAGCCGGTGCCCGGCATAGGCGTCCAGACGGGCGCCCACCGAGTCGCGCATCTGTCGGCTATCGCCATGATAGAAGTACAGGTAGTGGAGCATGCGCAGGCTGAGGGCGTCGTGAGGATAGGCATTCAGCATGGTCTCGAAGTGGTGCAGCAACGCGTCGAGGTCTTCGTCGACCCACATGCCGAGTGCCGTGACGTGACTGCGCTCCCAGGCGCTGCCGGCGCCGCCCTCGACGTGGCTGGCCAGCGCACGTTGAAGCTTGGCCGCACGCTGCCCGTTGACGCGATCGCCTGCCAGTTTCGTCAGATAACCCATCAGGCAGCGGGCCATCAGATTGTCGGGGTCATCGACGAGGATCTGCCGAATGATCCTTGGCGTGTCGGCGCGGGTCGCCAGGTAGCTCTCGATGGCCTCGTCGAGCGCGCTGGCAGTCGATGTCACTTCGCTGGACAGGGGCAGTCCATCCCGGGTCTCGATCATGCGTATGGCTCCTGTTGCGTCACCTCTCGGCCCTGTGCCCAGCCGCGGCCCGCGGGTATCCGTGGGCGCCGAGCCGTGGTCGACTGAGTCGCTGGAATCAGGCCAGGGTACCCACTTGATTCAAGTGGGTCGCTGGGGCCAGGTCAAGCTAAGCAATTGCTTCAGGCACACGTTCGAAATTGAACGCACGGTTTCCCAACCGGACCGGGCGCTCGCATGGCGGCGTTCATCCACTGGGCGCGGGCTCGTACCCGAAGACTTAGCGGCCTCGTTTTGCAGCGGAAAATGAAGCGCTAAGCATCGGCAAATTGACCTCTAAGGTAAGGGGTCCGCGTGGATCATGGGTTTGCCGGGATCGACGGTGGTCTGACCCCAGCTCAGCGTCAGACCAAAGTAACCCTTTGATCCAAGGGCGTTCAAGGCCTCGAGCTGCATGCTGTGGACGTCAATCAAATCAATGACTTGATTTGGTCCGACCCCTTTGTTTCTTTGTTTCAGGCCGAACAGCCCCAGCAGGCCTGTCGCGAGCAGCGTCAGGAAGCCCGGCTCCGGGACCGCGGCGACATCGCCGGGACGCACGGCCCAGACAAGCAACTCCGAAGTCTTGAGGCTCGACGACTGCAACCCGGCGTTGTCGAAGCGGAAGTCCCATGCGCCCGTCGTCACACCATCCAACACGAAGTCCACCGAGGTCCAATACCGTCCCACTTGGATACTCGAGAACTCCGCGGTGTTGTGAAGGCCCCAGCCCGTTTGGGCGATACATGATTCCGGTGACTCATCGTTCGGCTCGCAAAACCCAAGGTTGCCCAGGTTCACGTAGAACATGTGCCCCATTTCCGAGACCGGATTGCCATCGCCGTCGCGCCAGCCGCCGTCGCTTCCGTCCGTCGTCGTCCTGGCGTAGCCGAAATCGATGCTCGCGTCATTGGCAATGAAATCCGCGGTGAATTCATCGCCGTTGACCGGCGCGAGTAGCGGCAGCCTCCAGTCGTCGAATCCGAGATGACTGGCATCGTTCATGGCGGCGATCCAGTCGTTTGCCGTGAACCAGGTCATTGTTCCGTCTGCATCGATGCTATCCACACCGAAGGTTTCGGTGCCCGCCAGATTTGCATCGGCGAGCCAGGTGATGTCCAGCACCGTGTCATAGAAGGCATCAGCGTTACCGTCGCCGGTCAGGTCACGGCCCAACAGCGTCTCTTCCCAGGTGCCCTGACCGGCGATGGGCATGGCCTGTCCCAGCAGCGGGACGATCAACAGTCCGCCCAGAAGCAGGCCTCGATGCACGTTGCTGTGTGCTGCCATGTTCATGTCCTCCCCTCGAGATTGTTGTGCGCGTACGTCCTCGCCGCATCAATCGTCGTCGATGCGGCGGGCTCGTAGGATGCGATTGGCGCCGAGCCGGAACGCGATGCTTCGCCCGTCGGCGGACATCCGTGGTTCGCGAATGTTCAGGCTCTGGTCCACGCCTGCGATGAAGAAGGCCGAGGAGAGACCCTCCGTGCTGCCGTCTGCCAGCGAGCGAACGCGCAACTCGGGTGCGATGCCGGTGAACTGGCCGCACTCGTCTGCGAAGACTTCTGCCTGCCAGGCGAAGGTATTGCCTGCAGCGCTCAGCATGCCCTGGCGGGCGCCGATCTTGAGGATGGAGTCCTCATCGCAGGGCGCACCGTCTTCCTCCGTCAACTGCGTCAGTTCGCCGCTCGCCTGCGACCACCTGAACACCTGCCTGGCGTTCGGGTCGGTGTTCGGGCCGAGGTTGGTGGCGTTGCTGCTGAACACCACGTCCCGGCCACCCCGGGCGAAGCGACCGAGAATCGTTTCGCCGTTCGGCGCGCTACCGTCGTCCACGCTGGTGATCCAGGTGCGTCCATCGGTCTCCAGATCGATGACGACGTAATGGAAGGTAAACGGCAGCTCGGAGTCTCCGAGGAGCTGGCCAGGTCGACCGACGACCAGGGCGAGTTCGCCGTCTGCGGAGAGATCGATAGTTCGATCCGATGCAGCCTGGCCAGGAGCGAGATAGATCGGGCCGTCGGCGCTGCGGTCAATCAGGAAGTAGCCGCTGCTGCCTTCCTCGGTCAGATCGGTGGCGTTGCTCAGAATCAGCACCCGGTCTCCGCTGTGATCGAGGGCAAACCTGCCGAACTGGGCGTGCGCGGTGGCATTGGAGGGCTCGCCCTCGACGTTTTGCGTCAGCAGGTCCACCGCGCCGGTGTCACGGTCCCAGAGGTAGATCTGGTTGGCTGCGGCGAAGGCGACCCGCTGACCATCTCCGCTGATGGCGATGCGATTGGAGATCGCGACGTCCGCCAGCATCTCCGGCCGCGGCATTCTCGAGAGCGAGCCGGTTTCGAGGTCTCGAACGTAGATGCGCTGTCCCGGCCCGGTGTCGGGCTCAAATCCTGCTGCATCAGCGATGGACGCAAAGACCACGAAACGACCGTCGGCGCTCATGTCGGGCGGTGCCGTAGACGGCAGCAGGGCGTCAGCACCATCGACATTGATCGAATCCAGGATGAATGACGAGTCCGGGGGATCCAAAGTCACCGGTAGCGTGACTTCGTCCGAGTCTCCTGCGTCATTGGTGACTGTAAGTCGAACTTGGTAGGTGGCCGGCAGAAGGTAGGCGTGTTCTACGATTGGTTCGCTCGAAGTCGTGCTGTTGTCGTCTCCGAAGTCCCAAGCGTAGCTTGCGATCTCATCCGGGAAAGCGCTCGAGAGGCTGGCATCGAAACGCACACGGCCCGGCTCTCCTGTCAGGAGAGCGAAGTCGAAGCGGGCGCGCACGCCCGAGGCGTCGACAGGTAGCGTCGTGCTGGCGCTGAGGCCGGCATCGTCCGTGACGGTCAGTGATGCTTCGAAGACACCTGCGTTTTCGTACACGTGGGTCACCTGAATCTGATCGGGTCCGGTCACCGTCGGGCTGCCGTCACCGAAGTCCCAGGCATAGGCGACGATCTGATTGGCATCGGTGCTGGATCCGGCGGCATTGAAGGTGACTTCCAGAGGCGGCGGCCCGGCGGTGGGCGAGTAGATGGCCATCGCGAGGGGACCCGCCAGGGCTGAAATCGTGACGCTGGAGGTGGCGGAGAGTCCCTCGCTGTCGGTGACAACAAGCTGTACCTCGTAGCTTCCGGCCTCCGTGAAGGTATGAGTCACCGCGCTGCCGCTGTCGGTACTGCCGTCGCCGAAGTCCCAGTCGAAGGCTGTGAGCATTGCGGCCCCGAAAGCGCTTGAGCCGCTGGCGTCGAATGTCACCGTGAGCGGTATGGGCCCGGACAGGGGATCGGCCGCAACGTTGGCAGAAGGCGGCAAGGCGTCACCGGCTTCGACGACCGTGATTGTGGTGGGCTGCGATAAGGCCATCCGGCCCGTGCTGCTGGTCACGGTGAGGACCACTGCATAGTCGCCGGGAGCAGCGTACTGATGACTGGCGGTGAAGCCGGTCGAGCTCGTGCCGTCGCCGAAGTCCCAGGCGTAGCTTTCAATGTCGCCTTCGGATGCGCCGCCATCAAACGCAAACAGGGTGTTGGTGTCGCCACTGGCAGGATCGACGTTGAAGGCCGCATTCAGGGTTTCCACTTCGAGCGCGACACTGTCGCTGGCATTCGGGTTGGCGCGGCTACGCGCCGTGATGACGACGTCACCCGCGCCTTGTCCGGTGACGAGGCCATCGCTGCTGACGCTGGCGACCTCAAGATCGCTGCTGCTCCAGAGCACACCGGTGTCGTTGGCGCCTTCCACTGTGGCCGCCAGCTGCAGGGTGCTGCCGGTGGTGAGCGCAGGATCGTCCGGCAGCGTTATGGCCACCTCCACGGCGGCCACGGCGATGTCATCGATGGTGGCTTTGCCAAGCGACGCGTCGCTATCGAAGGCTTCGACCAGAGCCTCGCGGTCGCTGCCCACGCCGAAGATCAGCCAGGCCGGAACGGTGACTTCGCGGCCTGGTGTCACGAAGGCTTCGCGATCGCCGCGATACCAGAAAAAGTTGTCCCCGGCGATATCGTCGATGCTGCGGAAATTGAGATCCTCGCCGGTGGCGACGAGAGTCACCTCGTCGTCGTAAAGGAAGGTGGCACCCGAGGCCGGTTCGAGAATCTCTACGTTGGGCGGGCCGACGCGCTCGACATCCACCTCGTAGGTGGCGCTGGACTGGGCGGGATCGTGTTCGATGAGAAACGTGCCGGATTCCGAGATTCCAGGACCAAGGTCCGTGCGTTGGCGTTCGTACAGGAAAATGCCGGTCAGCGGAGCGTTGTCGCCTTCAGGATCCGGCGTACCAAGGACCGGGATGCGCAACGCTGCTCGCCCGTCTTCGTTGGTGGTGGCCACCGGAAAGCATTCGGTGAATCCGGACTCGGCGGTGCAGGCGCAGTCATAGGTGGAGCTGCCTTGCGTCACGATCTGATGGGACAGCGTGGCGATGGCAAAGTTGAGCGGGTCGTTGATTCTGTCGCCGGCATGGACGAGTGACTCGCCGGTGTCGGCGGCGACGAAGGTCAGGTTGTAGTTGCGCAGGCGGGCTTCCTTGAGTTCGATTTCCAGCGTGCCGATGTCCTTGCAGAATTCATCCGGGGGCTGCATCGGCATGCGCCAACCTGACTGGTTGTTGTCGAATTCGGCGGCCCCGCAGAAATCGGCCTGGTCGGACTCAACCAAGAAGGTGACGCGATACTGGTCGATGCGGTTGTTGTTGTTCCAGTCGTCGTCAACGGGGCGTTCGCTGCGGGGCAGTACAGCAGCGCGAAAGCGTCCATCTGCACCGGTAGTCGCGGTATCCGTGTTGGTGAAGAATGTGTTTGCCAGTCTTGCTGGCAGGGAGCGGAAGGTCGTCGTCGCGGCCCGCAGCGGCGCCCCGTTCTGGTCGACGAGGCGGCCGGTGATACACGCTCGATTGAAGGGAAGATCGCAATTGACCCAGGAAAAGTGGCGCATCCGTCCCGCCATGTAAACCGTGCCTTCGAATTCGCCTGATCGGATGGCTTCGAGATGCTCCGGGGCGATGGGCCCGTTGCGGTCCTCGAGCCAGCCGAACTCCTCAGTCAGGCGCCAGTCGCCGAGGGGTTCGTCGTAGACCCAGAACGGCACCCGGATCCGATCCGGGTCCTCCACGTAGCCCGGCAGATGGCTGAAGTCGTCGCCATCCTGCAGCACGGGCCAGTCCTGCGGCTGCAGGACGAAACGGACGGTGACGTAGATCGGCTCGCCGTCCTCGTCGAGCAGCGCGCTGATGGGGCGGACGCTGCCGTCTTCCTGCACCTGCAGCAGGTTCACCGAGGCGAAACCGGCAGAGAACAGACCGCTCTCCGCACCAGGCTGGCGGGTGGCGAACTCACCGGGAAACGCGTCGGGTTCGGTCGTCGGGCTGAAGACGCGGGCGGAACCGCCGGCCAGGTTGAGCGAGTCGGGGATGTCGCGGATCAGCAGGTCGGCACTGGGTGTGCTCAAGGCCATGAAGCCCTCGCCAAGCGGGCGGATCAGCAGCGGCCGCTCGCGGCGGACGAGGAAGTTGCGCTGATAATCCAGTCCGTCCTCGGGCTCGAGTACCGCCAGCGCATTGCCGAAGCCGATGTGTTCGGTGGGATCGAAATCCTCGATCACCTGAGGCACAGGTGGGCGGGCCTGCAGCGAGACGATGCCCTGATCGGCGGGGATATCGAGGCGATAACGACCATCTGCGTCGGTGGTGGTGGCGGCGGCTTCGAGGCCGCCGGCGAAGGCGGTGACGGTGACGTTGGCCAGGCGCTCGTCGAGATCGTCGAAGACCACGCCGCTGACCGCGGCGAACAGGGGCTCAGCTGGTGTGTCGATAGGCGTGGTCCCGAAGCGCGGCGGGTTGGCTGCGGTCGGCAGCACGCAGCCGCGGCACAGCTCGCCGAAGCTGACGCTGCTGTCGTCGTTGAGGTAGTCCAATGAGATGCCGCTGTCGCCGATGACCAGGCGCTTGGGTCCGGGGGCGGAGGCAAAGCCCGCTTCCGGGTCGCTGCTGACCGTGATCTCCAGGATGTCGAAGCCTTCGTTGACGGCGCTGTAGGCGTACAGGCCGCGCTCGAAGGCGTTGTCCGCGCCCTCGGCGCGGGCGTAGAGGTACTCGCCTTCAGGGAGCAGGGCGAGGGCAGCGGCGCCGGTCTCGCCGTAGCGCTGGGCCCAGCCGCCGGAGGGGGGTTGATCCGTATCCCGGTCCTGGCGGGCGAGTTCGAAGCGCAGGCCGTCGGCGTCGAGCAGCCGGAGGGCGTCGTCGTCCAGTTCGGCGGCGGTAATCTCGAAGGTGGCGGTGAGCCAGGAGCCGTCGTCGCTGTCCGGCGTCAGCAGGAGGCGTTCGTCGTCATCGACTTCGATGCGGCCCCGCTCGGCGCCCATGGCCTCGAGGCCGAGGGTCGTGGCGTCATAGCCCAGCAGGTAGTCGCCGTCCTCGAACAGGACCAGCAGCAGCCAGGGCCGGCCGCTGCCCGGGTTGTCGGCGGCACCTTCGAGGACCCACATCTCGCCGCCTTCGCCATCACCCAATTCAGGCGGGTCGGAGGGATCGCTGCCGGAGGGTGGGGCCGGAACGATGGGCGCCGAGACTGAGCGGCCGTCGGAGCAGCCGCCGACGGCCAGCAGCAGGGCGGTCAGCAACGTGGCGAGCAGGATCGGGGTGCGCATGCCGGACTCCACAGGATAGTCGTCGCCTGTGGAGATACCGGATCCATGCTGGAGAGACTTGACGAAATTCCGAAGAAATTCCGACTTTCCTGATGCGCTGTCAAGTCATTGAAATAGCTCTATAAAAGGTTCCAGATCTGACGGCTCAGGGTGCGCGTGGGGCAGCGCTGAGTGCGGCGAGGACGCCTGCATAGCGCTCCGTTTGCGGGTGGCTGTCGCCCAGGGTCTCGCGCAGGACCGGCACTCCGGCCTCGAGCACGGCCCGGGCCTCCTCGGTGTGGCCGATGGCCTTGAGCAGCTCGCCGTGCATGGACTGCATGATGGCGAGCTGCCAGTGATCGGCTGGCAGCGCCAGCACGGCGCGTTCGACGGTGCCCCGCTGCAGGGCCTCCGCTTCAGCGAAGCGCTCCAGCGAGCGGAGCACGGCGGCTTCGTTGTGGGCCGCGAGCAGGGCGTAAGGATGATCCTCCCCCATGACCTCGGCTTCGCGTCGGTGGCTCTCCCGGAACAGCTCCAGCGCCTCCTCGTGGCGGTCCAGCCAGGCGTAGGCGTCGGCGAGATTGTTCAGCACCGTGCGTGTGTCCGGATGCATGGGGCCAAAGCTCGCCTCGCGGATCGCGAGCAGTTCCTGCCACTCGCTGAGCGACTGCTCGCGCTGACCGGCGGCACCAAGAATGGAGGCGCGGTCTGCCCGGGCGCCGAGGACCCGGGTGTGGTCGCCCGGCAGGGCATCTGCAAGTGTGCCGTACACCGCGTCGATATGCGCCAGCGCGGAGTCGTTCTCGCCGAGCAGGTACAGCGTCCCAGCCAGGCCGCGGCGGACTTCGCTGCTGCGCAGGTCGTCCTTGCCGTAGGCTTCCACATGTCTGCCGAAGACGTCCTCGAAGTGGGCCAGGGCGGCATGCAGTTCGCCGGCGTTGCGCAGCCACTCGGCACGGCGGCTGCCCACCGACAGGGCGAGCGGGTGCTCGGGGCCGAGCTCTGCGATGACGTCCGCTTCCAGCGCCGCGGCCGGCAGCACGGCGTCCAGGGGCGTATCGATCGCCAGCGCGCGCAGATCCACGAGTCGGGCGCGCAGCTGAAGTTCGGCGTCGAGGTCGGGGCGCTGGAGAACCGGCTCGATAATGCGTCGTGCGAGATCAGCCCGACCCTGCTCGTAGCGCAGGCCGGCGAGATTGATGCGGGCCTCGGCGGCCACCTGCCTCGGGTCACCTTCTGCATCCGCAAGCGCTGCGGCAGCCTCGAGATGCTCACCAGCCTCCTCATGGCGCCCGAGGGCAAGGGCGACGCTGCCCAGCGCCAGACGCATGGCCGCGGCCACCTGAGGCGATTCGGCAAAGCGGGTATCGATCTGCATGGCCGCCCGCCGCACCAGCTCGCTGGCGGGCACGTCCGGATCGCCGGACACTTCCGGGCTTGCCTGCAGCAGCAGATCGCGGGTGAGAAAATCATTCACGGCCGCGGCGACGGCGGCCTCACGTTCGGCCAGCGCCCGCGCCTGCCGGGCCTCCAGCCAGAGCGAGGTGCTCACCGCAAGGCCTGCGATCAGCGCGGCTGCGGCGCCGAACATCCAGGGACGGCGTGCGCGCATGCGGGCAAGGGCTGCCCGGTTGGCCTGCTCGCGGCTGACCGCCTCCTGTTCCTCCCGGAGCTGCCGTTGGCGATCTTCGAGTCCACGCAGCCGCTCGGCCAGCAGGCGCGCGTCAATGAGGCGGCGGTCGGGATCGCCGTTGGCCGTGGCCGCGATGTCCTCACGCAACAACGGGTCCGGGACGTCTGCTTCCCAGCCCGCTGCCAGGGGACGCTTCAGGTCACCGACCACGAGCTGGTAGAGCATGACGCCGAGGGCGTAGAGGTCCGATTGCACCGTGGGTGCGTCACCGTTGGCCACTTCCGGAGCGAGGTACATGGGTGTGCCGCTGCTGGGATCCGCGTCCGGGTCGTCGGTCCGGGTGAAGCCCATGCGCGTGATGCCGTAGTCGGCGAGGGCATCCGGTTGCAGCAGCCGGCCGCTGCCGAAGTCGGCCAGACGCGGCCGTGCATGTCCGTCAGCGTCAACGTCGAGCAGGATGTTGGCCGGTTTGAGATCCTTGTGGAGTACGCCGACGGAGTGGGCGTCGGCGACCACGTCAGCGACGGCAGCGAGCAATTCCAGGCGTGCGCGCAGTGGCATCGCCGTCAGCTGCTCGCCGGTCGTCGCCCAGTCCAGCAGGCTACCGGCGGCCACGTACTCAGTTTCGATGAAGAAGGGCGGCTCTTCGAAGTTCCAGTCGAGGATGTGAACGATGTCGCGGCGCTCGCCGAGGGCGTCGCGCAGCAGACGGTAAAGCGTGACTTCGCGGCGCAGCGCGGCGAGCTGCAGCTCGCTGCCGGCGAACTTGAACACCCGGCGGTCGTGGGTCTTGCTGTGCTCGGCCAGCCAGACTTCGGCGAATCCGCCGCGACCGAGAGCGTGCTCGAGGCGCCAGTGGGGGCGCTGCGGCACGGTCATTCCCGTGGTCAGCTCCAGCGCCGACGGGGCGTCGGCGCCCGCAGCGGTGAACACGGTGACTGGTGCCATCAGGCGATAGCCGTAGCCGTGGACCGTGCGGATGATGGCCTGCTCGTCGTCGCCCAGCGCCGCTCTGAGCTTGGCTACAGCCTTGGTAAGGGTGGCATCCGTGACAACGCGGCCGGACCAGACCTCGGCCAGCAACTCCTCCTTCGTCACCACTTCGCCCGCATGGCTTAGCAGCAGCTTCAGGACTTCGAGGGGCTTGCGCTCCAAGGGTACCGCTTCATCACGGACCCGTAACTCCAGCGACGCGAGATCCAGCGTCGCATCGCCAAAGCGCCAGCCTTCGGCCGGCTGGCTCGAATCATGCGTTCCCTTGAGCATGGGAAGCCCCGAAACCCCGCC
The DNA here is from genome assembly GCA_007694905.1 of Gammaproteobacteria bacterium. Taxonomy (GTDB): domain Bacteria; phylum Pseudomonadota; class Gammaproteobacteria; order Pseudomonadales; family Azotimanducaceae; genus SLTB01. The sequence continues at coordinate 35,929 of REEU01000157.1, forward strand.
ATCCTTATAGACGGCACGTTTCGAGTTTACCGCCTCCGGCGGCGATCACCAGCAGGCGGCCTACCGATGCCTCCCGGGGCTCAGGCGCTTGCGGCCTTGTGCGCGTGCGTGTTCTCCGAACGACGCTTGCCGTCATAGAGGAATTCAGAGCCGTCGATGTCGATGGCCGGAATCTCCTCGCGCTCCCGCCAGTAATCCTGATTGTGTCGCCACTCAGGCTTGTCGCCGCGGCGCGGCAGCCGGTCGAGGTCGCGCATGAGGTAGTTGGGATTGAAGTTGTCTTCTTCGATCCAGGGCAGGATCGGCATGTCCTTGTCTTCATCGCGCAGCGCCACCTCGACCCGTTGCGCACCGATCTCGTCCATGTGGTTGAGCAGCTTGCAGACGAAGTCGCCCAGCATGTCCACGCGCAGGGTCCAGCTGGCGCGGAAGTAACCGAACACCCAGAGCATGTTCGGGACGCCGCTGAACATCATGCCGCGATAGGTGATCGTGTCGTGCCAGGCCACGGGCTTGCCGTCGACTTCGAACGGGATCTCGCCCATCACCGAAAGGCGGAAACCGGTGGCGGCGACGATGATGTCGGCTTCGAGTTCCTCGCCTGAGCTGGTCCGGACCCCCTTGGGTGTGAAGGTGTCGATGGTGTCCGTGACCACGGTGAGCTTACCCTCGGCCGCCGCCTTGAACACGTCCCCTTCCGGACAGAATGCGAGGCGCTGCTGCCAGGGCCGGTAGTTGGGCGTGAAGTGCGGCTCGAACTCGAAATCGTCCCCAGCGTATTGCCGGATCAGTGCCTTCAGTTCTTCGAACACTACGTCGGGTTCAGTCTGGCAGCGCTGGGTCATGAGATCCTGGTCGTGCATGATCTGCGCCCGCACGACCCGATGAATGGTGGGCTCGTCGATGCCGATCTCCCGCAGGCGGTCTGCCAGTTCGTTCTTATTCTCTGAACAGAAGAAGTAGGTCGGCGAGCGCTGGAGCATGGTGACGTGCTCGGCCTTCTCGGCAAAGGCCGGAATCACGGTCGCCGCCGTGGCGCCTGAGCCGATCACCAGTACGCGCTTGCCGCTGTAGTCGACCTCGGGGTCCCAGACTTGGGCGTGGATGAATCGGCCCTGGTAGTTGTCCATGCCCGGCCAGTCGGGGATGTAGGGCTTCTCGTGGTCATAGTAGCCCTGACACATCCAGAGGAAATTGCAGGTGAACTCGACTTCGGCGCCATCGGCCAGTCGGGTCGCTGTGACCGTCCAGAGATTGCGCTCGCTGGACCAGCTGCAACGCGTGATGCGGTGCCCATAGCGGATGTGCGCATCGATGCCGTTCTCTTCGATGACCTCGTCCATGTATTCGAGAATGGCCTCGGCGCTCGCTATGGGCGGGCCGATCCAGGGCTTGAAGCGATAGCCGAAGGTGTAGAGATCGGAGTCCGACCTGACGCCCGGATACTTGTGGGTGTCCCAGGTGCCGCCGAAGGTATCCTTCATCTCGAGGATGACATAGCGCTTGTCCGGGCACTGCTGCTGCAGGTGGTATGCCGAGCCGATGCCGGAGATGCCGGCGCCGACGATGACCACGTCGACATGGGTCGCGATGTCGGTGTTGGTTGCTGCTGCTGTCGCCACGATGCTGCTCTCCCCTTGAGTGTCGCGTTCATTTGCCTTCAGCTGGCTGACATTTACATTGATCGAGATCAAAAGCGAGCGGTCCGGGCGGTGCCGGCCCACCGGATATCAGAGGTCGATATGGTCGACAATGTGGCCGTCCTGAACAAGCAGGGCGCTGTTGGGGTCGATTTTGCGCCATCCGGGTTCGTCGGAAAGCGGCTCAGAAGCCACCAACAGCACGCCGCCGCCCTCCCCTGGGTCGAGCATGCGGCACAGGCCGTCCTCGCAGACGAAGCGGCGGCCCTCGTTGACGTAGAGACTCTCGCCGCGCTCGGGGTCGTCGTCGGTGTAGCGACAGATCACCGCCGAGTCACCATCGGTGAGTACTGCGTTGAGATAGGTGAATTCGTGCGGTGCGAAGCTGGCCGTCAGTTCACGCACGGAGTCGATGGCAGCCCGCAGGGCATCCAACAGCACAACCGGCGATGGATCGTCGTCCTGCTCAGCCAGCGTATCCTGGATCAGGGCGAGCACATGCTCGGAGTCGGTGCGGCCGTCGATGTCATCGAACGCTGTATTCGAGAGGCGGGACAGGAGCGGGCGGCGGATCTGATCGAAGCCGCCAACGTCGCCGTTATGCATGAATACAAGGCGTCCCCGGCGGAAGGGGTGGCAGTTGGTCTCGCTTACGAATCCCTGGGTGGCCGCCCGGACGTGAGCGAGGAAGCAGGAGGAACTCACCACCCGCGCGAGTTCCTGCAGATTGCGGTTGCTCCAGGCCGGAGAGACACTGCGGAACAGTGCCGGCTCGTGACTGTCCTCAGCGAACCAGGCGACGCCGAAACCGTCGCCGTTCAGCGGCTCTTCGCGCTCTCTGGAACCGAAGCTCTGGTTGATCAGCGAGTGATCCGGCTCCGTCAACAGTTCACTCATGCGGATCGGCGCGCCCTGGTAGAACACGAACCTGCACATGCCGGCGTCCCGGGTGACGAAAGAGCTTGATCATAGGGCGGGGGGTGGGTCGCCGTCATCGGTCGTCGCCGTGGCTTGCGCGGAGCTGCCTGGAGATCAGGAGCGTTGTGTTGCCGGGCAATGTTCAGGTCAGCAGCAGCTCTCCGTAGGCGCGCACCGGGCGGCTGAGGCGCCGCTGCAGGCGTTCGACTCCATCGAGCCGTGCTGCGCAGCGCTCCGCCAGCGCGTCGAAGGGTGGGCGGCCCGGATCGGCGATGATGGTCTGGCTGACTCCAGCACGCCGCGCACGTCGGATCAGGTTGTAGAGTTGCCTTGCCATGTCGTCCCAGAAACAGACGTCGGCGCCGAGGATGACGTCGAACTCCGCCAGGAAGGCAGTGGAGAGTTGCTCAAAGCTCCTGCGCTCAGCCGTCATTTGCACGCTGTTGACTTCGGCGTGCAGTTGCAGATATGGCAACACGTTGGCATCGGCATCGATGCCGTGGACTCGACAGTCGAAGCGCTGCGCGCAGAACAATCCCAGCAGGCCCCAGCCGCAACCGATCTCCAGTACCCGGGTGCGCTTCGGCAACGGGTGCCGCTTGAGGTGTTGCATCACCAGAAAGCTGGAATTCCAGACCTTGTTGCCGTGGATTTCAGCGACATGGCCCGCGCGCCGCAATTGGCGCATGCGTGGATCGCGCGCTTCCAGGATGGTCAGGCCGTTGACGCGGCGGAGATTGCGGACAGGCATGGCATGATCATCCTCAGTTGAGCGATGGAAACTCCAGCAGCAGGCGCTCGGATGCAGAGACGATCGTAGGCTAGGGTCGCTGCCAACTTCACCTTGTTGCGGGCGTTGGGCATCATGGCGCGGCCGCGACCGCTGCGATAGAGCCAGGAGTGACAACGATGAGCGACGCCGATCTGTTCCGCCCCAAAGGGCCGCGTGATGGCGAATACGAAACGTTTCTGATCGAGAAACGCGGCGCCGTGGACTGGGTCACGCTGAATCGACCTGATTCTCTCAACAGCATGAGCCGGACCATGATGCTGGAACTGCAGCACTACTTCGGTGAGCTCTACACCGATTACAGCGTGCGCATCGTGGTCCTGCGCGGAGCCGGGCGGGCTTTCTGTGCCGGCCTCGACCTCAAGCAGGAGCGGGCGGAAGGGGAGGCGGGACCCGTGGCCGGGCTGCGGGTACAGCGGCGCGTATCTGAGATCGTGATGCGCATGCGTCGCGCACCGCAGCCGATCATTTCGCTCGTTCACGGTGCCGCCAGCGGTGGCGGTTTCGCACTCGCGCTGGCATCGGACATCCGCATTGCCGGGCCGAAGGCACGCATGAACGCGGCCTTCATCCGCATCGGCCTCACCGCCTGCGACGTCGGGGTGTCCTACTTCCTGCCACGGCTGGTGGGCGCGTCCCTGGCGTCGGAGCTGCTGCTCACCGGCGACTTCATCGATGCCGAGCGCGCGCTGCGCCTGGGGCTGGTGTCTGATGTGGTCGAGGAGGCCGATCTCGAAGCCCGCGCTCAGCGCAGCATCGACATGATCCTGGCGAATTCTCCGGTGGGCGTGCGCCTGACCAAGGAAGCCCTGAACATGAACATCGATGCGGGCAGCCTGGAGGCGGCCATCGCCCTCGAGGACCGACAACAGATCCTTTCCGCCCAGACCGCCGACATGCGGGAGGGCATCAGCGCCTTCCTGGAGAAGCGACCGCCCGAGTACCGCGACGGCTAGAACGGCCGTCCGAGCGACATGAAGACCGCGCTCCTGCTGCCCTCGCCATAGCCGTAGCCGATGTAAAGCGGCCCCAGCGGCGAGTTGTAGCCGAAGTAGAGGCTGACATTGGCCAGGCCGTCGCTGAGGCTGATGTCGGAGCGTTCGTTCCAGACGTTGCCGTACTCCAGGGTCGCGCCAACGGCTGCGGGCGACAGCGCAGACGGGCTCAGCCGCCAGCGGACGCCGACCAGACCCATAGTGAAGTGCTGGCCTGCCAACTCTGCGCTGCGGTAGCCGGACAGGCGGCTGAAGCCGCCGGCACGAAACTGGTTCGCTAAAGGCGCATCGTCATCCAGCGTGAGCATGGCCATGGCTGACCATTGCAGAGTGAGTCGATCGCGGGTCCGGGCGCCGAAGTGGAATACTTCGAGCTGCTCGAAGCCTTCGTCTGCACCGAGCGTCGATACGGAGCGCCGATAGAGCAGGCTCGAACGGCGGCCCTGGGACGGAAAGAACACATCGTCGAGGCTGTCGCGCAGTACTTCCACGCGCCACTCTGCGCCGTCGACATCACTCGAGGCCAGCTCGGGGTCAAGACCGGAGACGTCGGTCCGGTAGCGTCGAATCCCGACTCTGGCGACTGCTGCGTTGCCGAACTCGTAACCGAGCTCCACATCGGCACCGAAGCGGGTGACATCCGCTTCGGCGATGCGCTGGCTTGCCTCGAGCAGGGGAATACGCTGGCGCTCCCAGAAGGCGCTCGGGCGCAGATAAAAGCGGCCATTGAGGTCCAGGGGCTGGAAGTACTCCAGGGCCAGCGCGGGTTCCTCGCCGATCTGGGCAATGGCGCGCCATTCGGCGCCGAGGTCATCGCGGGCGGTCTCCAGCCAGCCGAGCCGGAGGTTGAGCGCATTGCGGGTGTTATTGGCGCTGAGTTTGAGGCCGTATTCCAGGAAGCGCGGCGCCCGGATATCGGGTTCCACCGTGATGCGGACGCCCGTGGCGCCGTCCCGTTCGGTCAGCTCCCAGTGCACCTGCTTGAGACGTCCGAGTGCATGGACACGGGCGACGCCGGCTTCCAGCGCGTCGATGTCCAGGGGCGCCGGAACGGTGAGTCCCAGGCGGTTGAGCAGCAGCTGGTCGGAAAGCTGCGAGTGATTGTCGAGCTCCAGGTAGCCCACGTCCGGAGCTGCTCGCCGGTCAGCCTGGGTGGTAGCCGCGCCCGGGAAGGCATGCATCCGCAGGCGTTCTTCATGGGCGAGGGCCGCGCTGCGGCCCGTGGGAATGATTGCATCCACTGCGCGTTCGAAATCCATGGGGCCGAGGTCCGGGGACAGTTTCGGCTCGATGAGAATGTCACCGCTGCCCATGGAAGCGATCTGGGGGCGAGTGTTCTGCTGCACCATCAGATGGCTCATCTGCCGCATCACATTGAATGCCGAGCGCATGGCTGTGCTGTCCATCAGCGGCGTCGCAACGTCCACGGCTATGATCACCTCGGCGCCCATGGCGCGGGCCACGTCGATGGGCAGGTTGTTGGCCAACGCGCCGTCCACCAGCAGGCGCTCGCCATCGCGGATCGGGGTGAACACGGCAGGAATGGACATGCTGGCGCGCATGGCGCGGGCAACGCTGCCTTCGGCCAGCGTGATGGCGGCACCGGTCACGAGGTCGGTGGCCACTGCCCGGAAAGGTATGGCCAGGCTCGCGAAGGTGCCGTCCCGGGTGCGCTGACTGAGTTCTCGAGTCAGCCGCAGTTCGATCTTCTGGCCACTGAACGCACCTTCCGGAAGGATGATCTCCCGGTCACGGATGCCGACGCTGGCCGGCAGTACCAGGAGGTCATCGCGCCGTCGCTGAGCGGGGCGCGACGCGCGCGGCGGTTGGTCGTCGAAGGCATCGGCCCAGTCCAGATCCTCCACCAGGGCGCGTAGTTCCGCCGCGTTCATGCCGGCGGCGTAAAGACCTCCGATCAGGGCCCCCATACTGGTCCCGGCAATGCAGTCTACGGGGACGCCAAGGCGCTCGAGTTCCTCGATGACGCCGATGTGGGCCATGCCGCGGGCGCCACCACCACCGAGCACCAGTCCGATACGGGGCCGGTCGATCACCGCATCGCCGCCGCATTCCGGTGTGGACGACGCCTCGGACGCGAGCAGCGTCAGTAAAACGCCGCATAGCCAGACGCCGATTCTGATCTGCATGACGACGGACTCCGGGTGACTGCGCAGCAAGGGGGGCGGCTCGGGCCGCGGTCGCGGCATGGCAGCATAGCGTACCCCCGGCGGGATACGGCGGTCATGGTCGCGCGCAGACACTTGCCCGCCGGGCCGCTACGATGCCTGCGTCGTTTACTGTTGAGGATCCGAGCCATGTCCGCCCCCATCCTGATCGAAAACTACGGCCACGTTCGCATCATCGGGCTCAATCGTCCGGAGAAGAAGAACGCGCTGAACGAGACGCTGGCCTGGGGCATCGTGCGGGCCATCGAGCAGGCCGCCGATGACGATGATGTCTGGGTGATCGGCATCACAGGCAGCGGTGACTCGTTCTGCGCCGGCCTGGATCTGAGTGACCGCGGCGAATCGGCCACACCGCTGGGGCCAGTCAGTCAGGCGCTGGATGATGTGCACTGGGTGGGGCGCTTTCTGCTTGGAATGCGCGACTGGTGCGACAAGCCCGTGGTGGCGGGTATCAACGGTGTCGCAGTGGGGGCCGGACTCGGTCTGGCGATGAGTGCGGACATCAGAATGATGTCCCGTGGCGGGCGGCTGATGGCCGGGTACACGCGTATCGGCGGCTCACCTGACGGCGGACTGACCTGGACGCTGCCGCTGGCGATGGGCTACGAAGCGGCGATGCGCTTCATGCTGGAGAACCGGACCGTGGATGCAGACGAGGCTTTGCGCTTGGGCATGGTCGGCGAAGTGTGTGACGAGGCCGAGTTCGGGGACCGATTCACCGCCTATCTGCAGCAGCTTGCAAGCTGGTCGCCGTTCTCTATCCGCATGACGAAGCGGGGCATGCACCGGGCTGTTCGTGCCATCGACCTCGAGGCGCAGATGCGGCTGGAACTGGCCAACATCAGCCGCTGCTTCGCCACCGAGGACGCGAAGGAGGCACGCAGGGCGTTTTTCGAAAAACGCGCCCCCGAATTCAAGGGGCACTGATCGGCACTGCCCCAGGTAGCAGGTTCAGGCGGGACCGGAAAGTCCGCGTGCGGCCAGGGACGCGCTCAGGGCATCGATGCCGCTGACGCGGATGACATTGATGTGTTCGCAGTCATTCATGTGGGCGAGGTGCACGAGGCCGCGCCTGAGCGTCTCGACATCGGGTGGTGCAGCGGCTGGTTCCAACGCGAGGTGACGGCAGGTCAGCACACGCTGCCTGCGTTCGGCCTTGCAGTCCGCGCGGCCGATGAAGCGTGTTCCGGCAAGCAGTGGCAGGCTGAAATAGCCGTAGCGGCGTTTTGCTGCGGGCAGATAGCACTCGATCTGGTAGTCGAAATCGAACAGCGCCGCGAGCCTGTCTCGATGGATGACGAGGGGATCGAATGGTGACAGTGCTTGGGCCCGGCGGCTGATGGGTCCACGGCAGGCTTCGACGGCGGCCGCGTCCACAAACCAGGGCCGATTGCCCGCACGCCCCGGATGGGTGATCTGCAGCACTTCGCCGGCCTCTACCGCGTTCGTGAGCGCGCGATCGACGGCCTTGACGAGGCCGACCTCGCGGCGCTGATAGCGGGCGTGGCGCGCGGTGAACACGCCCAGGTACCGGCGCGCGCGGGTCACCAGCCACGCAGCATGTTCCGCCAGGTCAGGCATGCTCGTGTCCACCCAGGTGGGGAGCACCCGAGCGGTAAGATCGAATCGCTTCTCGAAGCCCTCCCTGGCTGTAACCATCAGGCTGCCTTCGTGGAACAGCCGCTCCAGTGCACGTTTCGCCGGCTTCCACTCCCACCAGCCGCTGCGCTGGTCTGGAGGCGCAGCGAAGTCGCGGGCGCGGAGCGGGCCTTCGGCGCGGATGCGATCGAGCACCCGCGCCATTTCATGGCGGTCCGCCCGGGCCCAGTGACGGCCGCCGGCGGCGAGGCGCTGCATGCGTGGCAGGGCATGGCGGAAGTCCGTCATGGGCAGGAAAGCGGCCGCATGGGCCCAGTATTCGAACGCTTCGCGCCGCGCGATGAGCTGCTGCAGGTGCCCGCTGTGGAAGCCCGGGACGCGGCTGGCCAGGATATGATCGTGGGCGCGCGTCACCACGGAGATCGTGTCCAGCTGGACATGGCCAAGGTGCTCGAGGGCCCGCGCGGCCCCAGGACGACCCCGTCCGAACGGCGTCTGGCGGGCCACCCCGCCTGCATGCACGGCGATTCGTCTCAGAACGTCCATGGAAAGACCGGCGCTGGCGACAGCACTGTCGATGTACATCATTTCAGAGCCCGTCTGGATGCACTCTGGAGGATAGCGCGAACGCCAGCAGGCAGGACACCGCGCCTCGCCCTGCTGCGTGTCGAGGGAAGTCTTTGCGCCTCTGTGCCGGATGCCGGAGAATCGACGTCATCTGCCCAGCGCGCGCTGGCGCCCCACGACAGGTGAAGGTGGCAGCGGTCGGCATCGTGGGACCATCCTGCTTCCGTCAGTGCTGTGTCCGAGTCGGGCGTCTGCTGGCGATCGGCCTGTCCAATCCGGAGTAACGCATTGGCCATTCATGTTGCCCTGAGACACATCACACGCTATCGCTTTGATCGGGCCGTCGAGATCCATCCCCACGTTCTGCGCCTGCGGCCGGCCGTGCATACCCGCACGCCGATTCTCTCCTACACGCTGAACATGAAGCCGGTGAATCCCTTCATCAACTGGCAGCAGGATCCATTCGGCAACTGGCTGGCCCGACTCGTGTTCCCTGAGCGGGCGCGGGAGCTCGAGTTCGACGTGGAATTGATCGCGGATATGACGGTGATCAATTCCTTCGACTTCTTCTTAGACGAGAGCGCCCAGCACTTTCCCTTTGCCTACGGTGAACGCCTGAGCCGGGACCTGGCTCCCTACCTCGAGATCACCGAGTCCGGGCCGCTGCTGACGAAGTGGGTGGCGGATGTCGACCGCAAGCGCACGCCTACGGTGGATTTTCTTGTTGCGCTGAATCAGCGCCTGGCGGACGACATCGGCTACACGATCCGTATGGAGCCCGGCGTGCAGACCTGTGAGCAGACGCTCAAGCTCAAGCTCGGATCCTGTCGCGACTCCGGCTGGCTGCTGGTGCAGATCCTGAGGCACCTGGGGTTGGCGGCCCGCTTCGTGTCTGGTTACCTGGTTCAATTGGCTCCGGACGTGCGTTCCCTGGAGGGGCCGTCCGGTCCGGAGTGCGACTTCACGGACCTGCACGCCTGGGCCGAGGTGTACATCCCCGGTGCGGGCTGGGTCGGCCTCGATCCCACCTCTGGCCTGTTCGCGGGGGAGGGGCACATCCCTCTGGCGTGCACGCCAGACCCCTCCAGCGCCGCGCCCATCAACGGCAGTACCGGCGTCTGCGAGGTCGAGTTTTTCCATTCCAACACGGTATCGCGCATTCACGAGGATCCGCGCGTCACCAAGCCTTACAGTGATTCCGACTGGCAGGCGATCAGGGATCTCGGTCGCAGCGTGGATGCAGAGCTCAAGGCCGGCGACGTGCGACTGACCATGGGCGGCGAGCCGACGTTCGTGTCGGTCGATGACATGGAATCCGAACAGTGGAACGTGGCCGCGGACGGTGCCGAGAAACGGCGGCTTGCGGAACGCCTCACGCGTCGCATGCGGTCTGAGTTTTCGCCTGGCGCGGTACTTCACTACGGGCAGGGCAAGTGGTATCCGGGTGAGGCCCTGCCACGCTGGCAGAAGGCCTCCTACTGGCGTCGCGACGGTCAGCCCATCTGGCAGCGGGAGGAGTTGCTCGCGGCGCCGGACGTGTCACTGGGCCACGGGGCCGTCGATGTCGAGCGCTTTGCCCGCGCGCTCGTCGCGGGGCTCGGGCTGCCGGCTGACTGTCTGCAACCGGCCTACGAGGATGCCGTCTACCATCTCTGGCAGGAAGGGCGGCTTCCGGTGGGCCTCGACCCGAAATCGGTGGATCTGACCAAAGAACCCGAGCGAGCGCGGCTGCTGGAACAGCTGCAGGGGGATCTGAACGTGCCGGCGGGATTCGTGCTGCCGCTGGAGCACTCCGAGATCGCTTCGCGCTGGCAGACGAGCCCATGGCCGCTGCGACGGGGGCAGCTCGTTTTGCTTCCCGGCGACTCACCCTTGGGTTACAGGTTGCCGCTGGATAGCCTGCCTTGGGAGTCGGCGGAACATCCGCGCGTCGACGAACAGCCACCGGATCCTTTTGCAGCGCGCGGTCGGCTGCCGGCGCGGGTCATCGGTCGGCTCGAGATGACGACCCAGACGCAGCCGCACGTGGCTACTCACCCCCGGGCCGGGGGCCTCGCAGCGGGTCGCCGGGTCGTGAAGACTGCGTTGTGCATTGAAGCCCGGGACGGTGTCCTCCACGTGTTTCTGCCGCCTTTGCAACGTCTTGAAGCCTGGCTCGAGTTGATCGCGTTGCTCGAGGAGGTCGCCGCCAAGGAACAGCTGCCGCTGGTGATCGAAGGTTACGAACCGCCGCGGGATCCGCGCCTGCGGAAGTTCGCGGTCACGCCCGATCCAGGTGTCATCGAGGTCAACATCCATCCTGCGGAATCCTTTGACGAGCTTGTGGACAACACCGAGCGCCTCTACGAACTGGCGCGGGAGTGCCGGCTTGGCTCCGAGAAATTCATGCTCGACGGGCGCCATACGGGCACGGGCGGTGGCAACCACGTGACGCTGGGCGGTCCGACACCTGCAGACTCGCCGCTGCTACGCAAGCCGTCGCTGCTGCGCAGTCTGATCACCTACTGGCAGAACCATCCGGCGCTGTCCTACCTGTTTTCCGGCCTGTTCATCGGTCCCACCAGCCAGGCGCCGCGGGTGGACGAGGCGCGGGATGACAAACTGTATGAGCTCGAGATCGCTTTTTCACAGCTGCCGAGCAGTGATGATGGCCCACCCTGGCTGGTGGATCGCGCACTGCGGCATCTGTTGACCGACCTCACGGGAAACACCCACCGCTCCGAGTTCTGCATCGACAAGCTCTATTCTCCGGACGGGCCCACGGGGCGGCTTGGCCTGCTCGAGCTGCGGGCGTTCGAGATGCCGCCTCATGCCCGCATGAGTCTGGTGCAGATGCTGCTCCTGCGCAGTCTTGTGGCACTGTTTTGGCGGCGCCCGTTGAAACGCCCTCTGGTCCATTGGGGCACGTCGCTGCACGATCGCTTCATGCTGCCCCACTACGTGTGGGCTGACATGCACGACGTGATCATGGATCTGCGAGAGGCCGGCTACGCCATGAAGCTGGAGTGGTTCGCGCCGTTCTTCGAGTTCCGATTCCCCCACTATGGGGATGCCCAGATTGGTGACATCAAGCTGGAGCTGCGCGGTGCGATCGAGCCTTGGCACGTGCTCGGCGAGGAGTCGAGCTCGCAGGGTACGGCGCGCTTCGTGGATTCTTCGGTAGAGCGGGTGCAGGTGAAACTGGCGAACGTCATTAGCAATCGCTACGAGCTGGCCTGCAACGGCCGGCGGGTGCCGTTGCGACCGACCGGGGTCAAGGGCGAGTACGTGGCGGGCGTACGCTACCGGGCCTGGCAGCCGCCGTCCGCGCTGCATCCGACCATCGGGGTGGATTCCCCGCTTGTATTCGATCTAGTGGATACCTGGAACGGGCGCGCCGCAGGTGGTTGCACTTACCACGTCACGCATGCCGGGGGACGCAGCTACGAGACGATCCCGGTGAACGCCTACGAGGCCGAATCGCGTCGCGTGTCGCGGTTCTGGAACTTCGGGCACACGCCGGGTGTCATCGAACCGCGGCCGGACATAGCCAGCCGGGGTCGTTTCATTCCCGAGGGCAGCCATCGTGGACCGATGGAGCCGCCGCGGGCCGAAGTCAATCCGGACTATCCGTTGACGCTGGATCTGAGGCGAGGCCGCTGACAGTGGCTCGAAGGTGCGCAGCGTGAGCGAAGCCGTCGCCGGTGCCGGCGAACCTGGGGGACTGCTGTCCCCAAAATACGCAGACGATCGTGGCATGTACGACGAGTTGTGGTCTGCTCCTGATGAGGACAGCAACAGTCAGGTGCGTGGCCACTGGCAGGCGCTGCTGAGCGCGTTTCAGCAGCTCGGCGGTCGTGATCTCGAGGGTCGGCGCAAGGAAGCGCGTCGACTGTTCCGGGAGAACGGCGTCAGCTACAGCGCACTGGCCGATGGTCAGCAGGGCACGCGACCCTGGGAGCTGGACCCGATTCCATTTCTGGTGCCGGCAGCAGACTGGGCGAGAATCGAAAGTGGTCTCACTCAGCGGGCGCGTCTGCTCGATGCGATCCTGAAGGATCTTTACGGGCCCCGGCACCTGATTCGTGGCGGGATGGTCCCGGCGGAACTCATCTTCCGGCACCCGGGTTTTCTGCTTCAGGCAGATGGCACGCTCGGTCATTACGAGCTTGCACTGACGCTCTATGCCGCAGACGTGGTGCGCGGAGCGGACGGTGACTTCCGGGTCGTGTCGGACCGAACCCAGGCACCTGCCGGGGCCGGCCTTGCCCTGGAGACACGCATCGCGTGCTCCCGGATCCTTCCTAACCTTATCCGCGCCACGCATGTGCATCGCCTGGCGAGTTTTTTCCGCACGCTGCGCAATGATCTTGCCGGACGCGCGCCACACCAGAAGCTCGATCCCCGCATCGTCGTACTGGGGCAGGGGGCCGATGATCCGACCTACTTCGACCACGCCTATCTGGCGAGCTACCTGGGCTTCCCGCTGGTGGAGGGGGAGGATCTCACAGTGCGCGAGAGCCACCTCTGGCTGCGGACCATCGAGGGCCTGAAGCTGGTGGACATGGTGTTGAGAAGGGTGCCGGATGCGTTGTGCGATCCGCTTGAGCTCGACCCCGGTTCCGGCGCCGGCATCCCGGCTTTGCTCGAGGTGGCGCGGCGCGGCAACGTCGGCATGGTGAATCCGCTGGGGACTGGCGTCCTCGAAAATCCGGGGCTCCTGCCCTTCCTGCCTCGCATTGCCCGACAGTTCCTCGGCGAGGACCTGAAGCTGGAATCGATTCCAAGCTGGTGGTGCGGACAGCCGGAGAGCAAGGCCTACGTTCTCGAGCACCTCGACGGGCTGCTGATCAAGTCCATCGAGCGTGGCCGGGCACCGGTCTGGGGCGGCGCACTCACGGCCGCGGAGCTCGCCCAGTGGCGAGCGCGCATCGAATCTGATCCTGGGCTTTACGTGGGTCAGGAACCCGGCGTCAGTGCCACCACGCCGGCCCTGGTGAAGGGGGAGATTCGCCCCCGGTCAGCCGTCACCCGCTGTTTCCTTGCTGCGACCGAGGGCGCGTTCCGGGCGATGCCTGGGGGATTCACGCGCACCACTTCGCCGGGTGAAATCACCGGAGGCCTGTCGGCTTCCCTGCAGGGCACGTGCAAGGACACCTGGGTGCTGGCGTCCGAGGAGGAGAAGCATCTCATCACCTGGCCCGCAGCCGCGCTGCCGGCCTTCGGCGTTGCCTACGAGAGCCTGCCGAGCCGGGCTGCTGAGAGCCTCTACTGGGTGGGTCGGCATGCGGAGCAGGCGGAGTTTCTCACCCGCCTAGCGCGATCCGCACTGCGCAAGTTCAACGAGTCGCGGGACTATGGTGATCCGGCCGATTCCGGCTGTCTCGCCATTCTGCTGTACGCCTTGAAGGTGCTCTCGACAGGCCGCAGCAGTGCCGCTCCGACCCTGATCAGCGGCAGCGAGTTCGTCGAGAACACGTTGCTCGAAACCGTGCGCGACGCCACGCTTGAGGGCTCGCTGGCCGCCACGTTCAAGGCTTTGGAGCGCAGTGCGCTGAGTGTCCGGGATCGCTGGTCCACGGACACTTGGCGTGTGATCGATGACATCAGTGAGACTCTGGAAGAGCAGCGGCGTCTGCCTCGGGCAGGCTCGGTTGCGCTGGAGGATACGCTGGACCGACTGGTATCGGCGCTCGTGGGCCTGACGGGCCTGACCATCGAAAGCACCACCCATGAGCATGGCTGGCACTTCCTGATGATCGGTCGCAGGGTGGAGCGGGCACGCAACCTGATTCTGCTGATGCAGAGCACGGTCATGCGTGAGGCGGAGGAAGGAATCGAGCATCAACTGTTGGAGGCTTTACTGATCGCCAACGAGAGCGTGATGACGCATCGGCGCCGCTATCGTGCCGCTTTGGACATCTCGAGTGCGGTGCAGGTCCTGCTCCTGGACACCAGCAATCCCCGCTCGCTTGCGTATCAGGTCCTGGAGCTGGCCAAGCATCTCGACGCGCTTCCGAGGGAGGGCGGCGTGCGCCACGACATGGCTGCCGACCAGCGCGCGCTGCTGCAGGCATCGACCCTCGTGCGCCTGGCGGAGACCTCGTCTCTGCTCGCCACGGATGTGGATGAGCCGCATCAGCGGGACGAGTTGGCAGCCTTTCTTGCTGCCGTCGACGACGAACTCGGCAATGCGACCGCGGCCCTGGATCAGGCCTACTTCACTCACGTCCAGCCCACTCAACAGCTGGTGGCGTTCACGCGGGACGTCGATGACCAACCCGAGGTGGACTGAGCCATGCGCTACCGGGTCACTCACACCACCCATTACGACTACACCGATACGGTCACCTTGTGCCACAACGAGGCGCGGCTGACACCTTCCAGCGAGGGGCGTCAGCAGTGTGGACGTTATCTGCTCACCGTGACCCCGACGCCGAAGATCATGCGTGAGCGGCGTGACTACTTTGGCAACCGGGTCACTTACTTCGGCGTTGAATCGCCGCACAGCGAGCTGATCGTGAACATGGTGAGCGAAGTGATCACGGAAGCAGCACCGACACAGCTCCAGCTCGGTGCCGAGCGGCCTTGGGAGGAGGTCCGCGATGCGTTGGTCCGTGGGGACGAGGCCGATCTGCGTTTGATGCAGCATTTTCTCTTGGATTCCCCGCTCGTGCGCACCCTGCCTGAGCTGTCAGGCTATGCGCTGGAGTCCTTCACGCCAGGTCGCGGGATCATGGAAGCAGCGATGGATCTGACCCATCGGATCTATGCGGACTTCAGCTACGACTCGACAGCCACCACCATTTCGACGCCGCTCAGCCAGGTCTGGAAGGACAGACGCGGTGTCTGCCAGGACTTTGCTCACCTGGCCATCGCGTCGTTACGGGGGATCGGCCTGGCGGCCGGCTACGTGTCAGGTTATCTGGAGACGCTGCCGCCCGCTGGCGCGAAGAAACTCGTGGGCAGCGATGCCTCCCACGCGTGGCTGTCGCTCTATGTACCCGACGTGGGCTGGCTTGAGTTCGACCCGACCAACGATCAGATGCCTACGGAGCAGTACATCGTGCTGGCGCGGGGGCGGGACTATGCAGACGTGTCTCCGCTCAACGGAGTGATATACGGGGGCGGCCCCCACACCATGGACGTCAGCGTCGATGTGCTCGACCTCGACGCACCGGTCTGATTGCGGGCATATGGTCGGTGGCAGTGACTAGGAGCAGGGTATGACGATCGACTGGAAGGGGTATCCGGCGGCGGGTTTGTTCGATGAGATGGTGACGCCGGGCGGGCGCATACGGCCAGGCGCGGGAAAGTTGGCATCGACGCTGGCCCGGTTGAGCGACGAGGAACTCGCCACCCGCAAGTCGGCTCTGGACCTGTCCATCAAGGAGATGGGCATCACGTTCACGGTCTATACCCAGGAGGAGGGCTCGATCGATCGTGCCTGGCCGCTGGATCTCATTCCACGGATCATTCGCAAGCGTGAATGGGAGGCCATCGAGAAGGGGCTCATTCAACGTGTGCGTGCGCTCAATCTCTTCATCGACGATCTCTATCACGATCAGCGCTGCATTGCGGACGGGGTGTTTCCCGCCTCGCTGCTCGAGAACTCCGTGAACTTCCGCCCCCAGTGCGTCGGCGTCGACCCCCCTTTGGGTGTCTGGGCCCATATCTGCGGTTCCGACCTGGTCCGGGACGAGAAGGGTACGGTCTATGTGCTGGAGGATAATCTCCGGGTGCCTTCGGGCGTGTCCTACCTGCTCGAGAACCGGCTGGTCATGAAGCGGGTGCTGCCGGAACTGTTCGAGGATTACACGATCAGGCCTGTGGATGATTATCCGTCTCAGCTCTTCGACACCCTGGCAGCCCTGTCGCCGCGCCCGGCGACCCATCCTGAGGTGGTGATCCTGACCCCGGGCATCTACAACTCGGCCTATTTCGAGCACTCCTATCTGGCCCAGCAGATGGGTTGCGAGCTGGTCCAGGGTGATGATCTGGTGGTCGACGCCGACGACTGCGTCTACATGCACACCACCCGCGGTCGCGCCCGGGTCGACGTGATCTATCGCCGTATCGATGATCTCTTTCTGGATCCTGAAGTGTTCAACAAGGATTCCGCGCTGGGTGTTCCCGGCCTGATGCGTGCCTGGAAGGCCGGCAACGTAGCACTCGCCAACGCGCCGGGGGCGGGGGTCGCCGATGACAAAGCGGTCTACACCTTCGTGCCTGATCTGATCCAGTATTATCTGGGCGAGAAGGCCATCCTGCCGAACGTGCCGAGCTACGTCTGCGAACGCAAAGAGGACAAGGCGTACGTTCTCGACAACCTGGACAAGCTGGTGGTGAAACCCGCCAACGAGTCCGGCGGCTACGGTATGCTGATGGGCCCGAAGGCCAGCAAAAAAGAACTGGCGGAGTTCGAGCAGCTGGTGCGCAAGAATCCGCGCAATTACATCGCGCAGCCGATGCTGACGCTGTCCACCGTCCCGACGCTGATCGGCTCCAGCGTAGAACCGCGTCATGTGGATCTGCGGCCCTTCATCCTCTCCAGCGATCGTCATGCCGTCACCATGGGCGGGCTGACGCGGGTCGCCCTGCGCAAGGGGTCCCTGGTGGTGAATTCCTCTCAGGGGGGCGGCAGCAAGGACACCTGGGTGGTCGACGAGGAGGGCAGCTGATGCTGGCACGGGTCGCAGGCAACATGTACTGGATGGCTCGCTATCTGGAGCGGGCCGAGGACGTGGCGCGGCTGATCAACGTCAATGCCAATCTGCTGCTGGACCTGCCGCGCGGCATCGCGCCAGGATGGCGGCCGTTGGTCACGATCATGGGTGCGGATACCGCCTTCGCAGACAAGCATGGCGATGCGGCTGACGAGACCAAAGTGCTGCGTTTCCTGATCGCAGAGCGTGACCATTCCCAGTCCATTCTCGCGACCATCGGCAGCGCGCGGGAGAACGCGCGCACGTTCCGTGATGCCATCCCAAGGGAAGCTTGGGAAGAGATCAACGGCCTGTACCACTTCACCCGGGATCAGCTGCAGGCAGGCTTGTCCAAGCGCGGTCGTTTCGGCTACCTCAAGGAGATCATCCGGCGCAGCCAGACCGTGACCGGTCTGCTGGCCGGCTGCATGAACCAGGACGAAGGCTATTCGTTCCTCCAGATCGGCCGCAAACTCGAGCGTGCGGACATGACCACCCGCATCCTCGATGTGCGCACGGCCAGTCTCATCAGTGGTGACGTCGGAGACCTGCGACCCTTCGATAACATTCAGTGGATGAGCGTGTTGAAGTCACTGACCGGCTATCAGATGTATCGACTCGAGATGCAGGTTCGCGTTCAGCGCGACGACGTACTGCGCTTTCTGCTGCGTTCCCGGCGTTTCCCGCGCGCGGTGCTGCGTTGCCTGGACGAAGTCGGGGCATGCGTCGAGGAGCTTGGCGGCGGCGAGCGTCCTCTGCGGGTCATTCTGCGGCTGCAGCGGAGCCTCGAGGATCTGGACGTCTCGACGCTGTCCCAGGACGCGGTGCATGAGCTCATCGATGGTCTGCAGATCGGGTTCAACGATGTCCACGCGGCCCTCGAGGAGACCTACTTCATGAGTTCCCGCGTAAGCGTGCCGGACGCGGCATCGAGTGCGGCGTAGGCAGCCGGACTGCCGCTGATTCAACGACCGAGGAGGGTCTCGAGGTCCTTGACCCGGCGCCGCAGGTAGTGGACCTCGTCGAGGAGTTCCAGGGTCAGGGACAGTGCGGCCGTGTTCAGCTCCAGATCCTGCTGCAGACGCAGCGCGCGTCGTGTCCGCCCCAGCTCCAAGCCGCTGAAGCGCCAGCGTTCGGGTTCGAGGCCCTGGGGCTCGAGCACTCCGTGCTCCACCAGCTCGATCACCAAGGCCCGAGGTAGGCCACAAGCGTGGCAGAGCTCCTCCAGAGTGAAGGGCCCGCTGTGTTCCAGCACGACGCCGATGTGCACCTCTTTCATTGGTTCGCCTCCCGGGCATCGAAGCTCGATGCTTTGGCCAACTCCTCGTAGAGCTCACGTTCCTTCGCCGAAAGCTGCTTCGGCACCGTGATCTCGAACTCCAGAAACTGATCGCCCGGAGGCTTGCCTGGGAGACCCCGGCCCCGCAGACGCAGGCGGCTGCCGGTACTGGTTCCTGCGGGAACCTTGACGCTGACGCGGCCCCCGAGCGTATCGACCTGGATGCTGGCGCCGAGGGCAGCCTCCCAGGGTGCGATGGGGACGCGCATCGTCAGATCGCGACCGTCCACGGCGTAGCGCGGGTGCGGCACAAGCTGGATTTCCACGTAGAGATCGCCGCGCCCGCGTGGGCTGCCTGCACCTTGGCCCTGCAGTCGGATCTGCTGGCCATCGGTGACGCCTGCCGGGATCTTGACTCTCAGGTTGCGCGGCTGGCGCTGCATGCGGCCCTGGGCGTCCACTTCTGGGATGCTGACGTTGAGCGTCTGTTCGGATCCGACGAAGGACTCCTCGAGCGTGATGGGCAGGCGCACTTGGAGGTCCCGTCCCGCGTCCGCGAAGCCTGCATCTGCGAACCCGCCCTTGAACCCGCCGCCGCCGAACATGCTGCGAAAGAATTCGCTGAAACCTGCGGCGTCACCCATGCCGCCTGCGTCGAAACCGTCACTGCCGAATCCGCCACCCTGACCGCGACCGGCGAAGGGGTCGCCGCCCTTGCGAAACGCATCGTAGGCGGCCCGCTTCTCGTCGTCGCCGAGCACCTCCCAGGCTTCGGCCACCTCCTTGAATCGCTCCTCAGCCTCCGCTTCGTCGCTGACGTCCGGATGATAGCGTCGGGCAAGCTTGCGGTAGGCCCGCTTGATCTCCTCGGTGGGAGCATCCTCCGCGACGCCGAGGGTCCCGTAGTAATCCTTGCTGTCCATGAACGCCGATGCCCCTGGAGGAATGGCTTTGTGCGATCGGTCCCGGCTGCCCGGGCTCCTGTTGTTGAGATAGTGGGTTCGATCCCACGGAAATCAAGCGCTTCCCACCATGACCGGATGCCGTTCATGTTGAGTTGCAGCGCTGCTGGCGGCACAATTCGGCCCCCGAACGGCCGCCCCACCGTTCATCGAACGATTGCGACCGGCAGCTGCAGCGCCGCGCGCTCAACAGGAGACGTTCCGATCATGAGCCAGACGCCAAGGGATACCCTGAAGACCCGCCGTACCCTCACTGCCAACGGCAAGGAGTACGACTACTTCAGTCTGCCGGCTGCACAGGAGGCCGGTATCGGAGACCTCAGCCGTCTGCCGCGATCCCTGAAGATCCTGCTCGAAAACCTCCTGCGTTTCGAAGATGGAAGCACGGTGACCACAGAAGACATCGAGGTGCTCGGGAAGTGGACAGAGTCTTCGCCTGAGCGGGAAATCGCCTATCGGCCCGCCCGTGTGCTCATGCAGGACTTCACTGGCGTCCCCGGGGTGGCTGATCTCGCGGCCATGCGGGAAGCGGTAAAGGCCGCCGGTCGCGATCCGGCCGTGATCAATCCGCTGGTCCCGGTGGATCTGGTCATCGATCACTCCGTCATGGTCGACGAGTACGGTTCGGCGAAGTCCTTCGCAGCGAACGTCGAGATCGAGATGGAGCGCAATGCGGAACGGTATCGGTTCCTGCGCTGGGGTCAGAAGGCGTTCGACAACTTCCGGGTGGTGCCGCCGGGTACGGGAATATGCCACCAGGTTAATCTGGAGTACTTGGCGAAGGGCGTCTGGTCCGCGGAGCAGAACGGCCGCACCTTGGCCTACCCTGATACTCTCGTAGGGACCGACAGCCACACCACCATGATCAACGGTCTCGGCGTGCTCGGTTGGGGCGTGGGTGGAATCGAAGCAGAGGCGGCGATGCTGGGGCAGCCGGTCTCCATGCTGATTCCGGAAGTGATCGGGTTCGAGGTGACAGGTGAGCTCAAGGATGGGATGACGGCCACCGATCTGGTACTGACTGTCACCCAGATGCTGCGCTCGAAGGGTGTCGTCGGAAAGTTCGTCGAGTTCTACGGCGATGGTCTCGATCATCTGTCGCTGGCGGACCGCGCCACGATCGCCAATATGGCGCCTGAATACGGTGCCACTTGCGGCTTTTTCCCCATAGACGCCGAGACCGTCAACTATCTCAAGCTGTCTGGGCGCGATGAAGATACCGTAGCGCTGGTCGAAGCTTATTGCCGGGCACAGGGCATGTGGCGGGAAGCAGGGGATCCGGCACCGATTTTTGCCGATTCCCTGCGTCTGGACCTGTCCAGCGTCGTGCCCAGCCTCGCGGGTCCGAAGCGACCCCAGGACCGCGTGCCGATGGACCAGCTCGGCAAGGCGTTCCAGGAAGCACTCGAACTGGATGGCAAAGCGGGTGACGCAGACCGCCGCGTAGCGGTGAAGGGGTCGAACCACGATCTTGGTCACGGTGACGTCGTGATTGCTGCCATCACGTCCTGCACCAACACCTCCAATCCTGCTGTGATGCTGGGTGCCGGGCTCGTAGCCAAGAAGGCCCTGGCACGCGGGCTCAGTGTGAAGCCCTGGGTGAAAACGTCGCTGGCGCCAGGATCAAAGGTCGTCACCGAGTACCTCAGCAAGTCCGGCCTGCAGGAATCCCTGGATGGCCTTGGCTTCAATCTGGTCGGCTATGGTTGCACGACGTGTATCGGCAACTCTGGGCCGCTGGCAGCGCCCATCGAGGAGGCCATCGAGAGCAACAAGCTGGTGGTCAGCTCCGTACTGTCGGGCAATCGCAACTTCGAGGGCCGCGTGCACCAGCTGGTGCGTGCGAACTGGCTGGCGTCGCCGCCGCTGGTGGTCGCGTTTGCGATCGCCGGCACCACCCGGATCGATCTGAGCAGCGAGCCCCTCGGCAAGGATCATGACGGCAAGGACGTGTTCCTCGCCGATATCTGGCCGAGCACGGCAGAGGTGAAGGACGCTGTTGCCAAGGTGGATGCGGAGATGTTCCGCAGTCAGTACGCGGACGTGTTCTCCGGCGATGCCACCTGGCAGGCCATCAACGTATCGGATTCGAAGACCTACGAGTGGGACGACTCCACCTACATCAAGTCGCCTCCGTTCTTTTCCTCCATCGGCGCAGTCGATCAAACCGAATCGGTACAGGGTGCGAGCATCCTGGCGCTGCTTGGCGACTCGGTCACCACTGACCACATTTCGCCCGCCGGCGCGATCAAGGCGGACAGTCCGGCCGGCCGCTACCTGCAGGAGCATGGCGTCAAGCCTGACGACTTCAATTCCTATGGGTCACGGCGCGGGAACCACGAAGTGATGATGCGCGGAACCTTTGCCAATACCCGGATCCGCAACGAGATGGTTCCCGGGGTGGAAGGGGGCTTCACGCTGCACGTTCCCAGTGGTGAACAGATGGCTATCTACGATGCGGCGATGAAGTATCAGGAGGACGATACGCCACTGGTCGTGATCGCAGGCAAGGAGTACGGCACGGGCTCCTCCAGGGACTGGGCGGCGAAGGGCACCTACCTGCTTGGTGTGAAAGCTGTCATCGCAGAGAGCTTCGAACGCATTCACCGCTCCAACCTGATCGGCATGGGTGTGCTGCCATTGCAGTTCGCCGATGGTGAGAGCCGGGAGTCCCTGAAGCTGGATGGATCCGAGTCCATCGACGTTCTGCCTGCCGAAGGCGGTCTCCATCCGGGCCAGACCATGAAGATCAGGATCAACCGCAAGGATGGCAAGGCAGAGGAAGCGGAAGTCACCAGTCGCCTGGATACGGAGAACGAGATCGCCTACTTCAAGAGCGGTGGGATTCTGACCTACGTACTCAACGATCTGGTGAACCGCGCGGCCTGATCCGCGCTCCCGGCGCGCACGGATCGCTGTCGGAGAGAAGTCATGGGGCGTCGCCGCAATGTCTTGCTGATTACCGTCGACCAGTGGCGCGGTGACTGCCTGTCCAGACTCGGTCATCCGCTGGTGCAGACTCCGCACCTCGATGCCCTCGCTGATGACTCGGTCCAGTTCGCCGCGCACTACTGCAATGCGGTGCCCTGCGGTCCCAGCAGGGCATCGATCCATACCGGGATGTACCTGGCCAACCATCGCAGCGGGACCAACGGCACGCCACTGGATCGTCGCTTTACCAACTGGGCTATCGAGGCGCAGCGCGCGGGCTACGCCCCGGCGCTGTTCGGCTATACCCACACTGCCCGGGATCCGCGGGAGTTCGATGCGGATCATCCCTACATGCGCACCGACGAGGGGCCGCTGCCGGGGATGGATCACGTGCTGCCCATGGGCACGGATTGCAGTGTCTGGCGCAACTGGCTGGCGGGGTTGGGCTATGCGGATCTGCCCGAGGATGCTCAATTCACGTTCCTGATGCGGGACGAGGATCCGCGCTGGCAGGCCGCGGGGCAGCCGCGTCCGCTGAAGTTTCCCGCCGAACACTCGGACACGTGGTTCACGGTGGACTGTCTGCTGGAGTGGCTCGAGAGGCAGGAGAAAGGTGGCCTGGCCGGCTCCGCGCCGGGCTGGATGGCGCATCTGTCCCTGATCCGGCCCCACCCGCCGTGGATCGCTCCGGTTCCCTACAACACGCGCTACGACGTTGCGGATCTGCCTGCGCCGGCGCGCGCGGCCAGCGTCGCGGAGGAGGGTGCACAGCACCCCTGGCTGGCCTGGCACCTGTCCGGGCCGCGCAATGCCGCACACGATGATCCGTTGCGTCACGGACTACTGCAGGCAAGCTACTACGGGCTCATGAGCGAGGTGGACGACAACCTGGGGCGCCTGTTCGCGTTCATGAAGGAGCAGGGGAGCTGGGAGGACACGCTCATCATCCTCACTTCCGATCACGGTGAGCAGATGGGTGACCACTGGCTGCTCGGCAAGGCCGGCTACTTCGAGCAGTCCTATCACGTTCCCATGTTCGTTCGCGATCCAGAATCCCGGGCAAACGCCACGCGGGGGCGTCTGGTGGAGCAGTTCAGCGAACATGTCGACATCCTGCCGACGCTGCTGGAATGGATCGACGTGCCGCAGCCGCGGCAGGCCGATGGTCGCTCACTGCTCCCTTGGCTGCATGCCGCGGGCGATCCCGCCGACTGGCGCGACGCAGTGCATTGGGAGTACGACTTCCGGGACCCCATCAGTGGCGCTGCGGAGCAGGCGCTCGGGCTCGACATGGAGCTCTGTCATCTCGCCGTTCGGCGGGAGCGCCGCTGGAAATACGTGCACTTCGCGGGCCTGCCGCCGCTGCTTTTCGATCTCGAGGCTGACCCGGGAGAAGCGGTCGATCTCAGTGGTGATCCGGGAGCCTCCGCGGCGCTCTCCGAGCAGGCCAGGCGCCTGCTATCCTGGCGCATGCGCTGTGGCGATCGCAGCCTCAACCACATGCGAATTTCGCGCAGTCGGGGGCTCGTGACGGCGGGCTGAGCAGGACAGGTGCGGTCCGCACTCGGAACGAGGCAGCAAGGAGATGAACGATGCTTGATATAGGTGATGGAGGTGGCGGTCGCCAGGGCCGCAACGTGCTTGGTGGGGATCTGCTGCCCTGCTCGCTGAACCCGGTAACCGGTTACTTTCGTGACGGTTGCTGCAACACGGATCCGACGGATCTCGGCCTGCACGTCGTGTGTTGCCGGGTCACGGAGACGTTTCTCGAATTCTCCAGATCGAAGGGCAACGATCTCTCCACGCCGATGCCCGAGTACGCCTTTCCCGGTCTGAAGGAAGGGGATCAGTGGTGTTTGTGCGCAGCGCGTTGGGTCGAAGCCTGGCGGGCTGGGGCGGCTCCCAAAGTGGTGCTGTCAGCGACCCACGAGCGGGCATTGGAGCTCATTCCTCTGGCGTTGCTGCAGGAATTCGCCATCGATCTGCATTGATCATGCTCAGCCATTGGGGCGCTCGCCGTCCTCGCGGGCAGGCCCGGTGTCCGCGGCGGGTGCCGGGTTCTGCTGCGGCTCTGGAACTGCTTCGGCATCCATGCGCGGATCCATCTCCAGGGCTGCTGGCGTGGTGAAGCTTATGGGCAGGAAGGGCACCGTCTCGTCCACCACCGGCAGGTAATGCGTTCGCCGTCGCCGCGCCACCGCGAGCGCGAGCAGCAGAAGGACCACTCCGGCGAAAAGGAACAGTCCCCCGGCCCCGAGCCAGGCCATGGCCAACGAGCCCAACGGCGCTCCGATCGCGGAAGCCAGGCCGAAAGTCAGCAGGATGCTGGTGCCGACCATCACGAAGTCCTCAGGCTTGGCGCGGTCGTTCGCGTGCGCAAGGCAGATGGCGTAAAGCGTCATCGTGGTGCCACCCCAGAAGAAGCCCAGACCGATCCGCAGTTCATCAGACAGTGCATGCGTGAGGCCGAGGGCCATGGAGAGCCCAGCGCCGCATACGGCGATGCCGAGCACGACCAGTCTGCGATCGAAGTGGTCCGAAAGTCGTCCCAGCGGAAACTGCATGGCCGCTCCGCCGAGTACGGTGGCACTCATGAAGAAGGTGAGCTGGGCGGTGTCCATGCCCACCGCGCGAGCGTACACCGGGCCAAGGCTCCAGAAAGCACCGGTGGCGAGAC
This sequence comes from Gammaproteobacteria bacterium, assembly GCA_007694905.1. Taxonomy (GTDB): domain Bacteria; phylum Pseudomonadota; class Gammaproteobacteria; order Pseudomonadales; family Azotimanducaceae; genus SLTB01. The sequence continues at coordinate 61,157 of REEU01000157.1, forward strand.
CAGCAGCGAATGCGCCACCCATGCCGACCCTGGACAGGCGCCAGACCTTGAGCGGTTTCACCTTGGCCCGCAGCAGGGGAGCGGGTGCCAGCGCCGTGGTCATGGAGACGGGGATGATGGCCAGGGACAGTAGAATCGCGGCAACAGCGAACAGGGTGCTGGCGTCCGGGCTGGCCAGATTCACCAGCTGCTGCCCGACGACGATCATGGAAAGGTTGATGATGGTGTATATCGACAGCACGGTACCGCGGGTTTCCCGGGTCGAACGCTCGTTCAGCCAGCTCTCGATGATCATGTAGAGACCCGAGATGCAGGCGCCCGAGACGAACCGGAGCAGCACCCAGAACCAGAAGTTCGGCAGCAGATCGAACAGCAGCACCAGGGCGGAGAAACCGCTGCTCAGGACGGCGAAGCTGCGGATATGCCCAGCGCGTTGGACCACATGGGGCGTGAGCAGACAGCCGGCGACGAATCCCAGGAAGTAGGCCGAGCCGGTCAGGCCGATCTGAGCGTCGGTGAAACCCTCGATGGCGCCGCGTAACGGCACCAGCGTGAGCTGCAAGCCGTGCCCCGTCAGCAGCAGGGCATCGGAAATGAGCAACGCAGCAATAGGCAGCAGCAGACGGCGCATCGCAGAAGCTCAGGGGAACTCGCGGCGGAAGATGAGGTCGATGGCCTGGGTCGTGCCGGCCTCCGTCTGCACCGAAAGCCAGTTGGTCACACGGTATTCGATCTGCAGCCCGCCCAGGCGCGAATGCAGACCATAGGTGTAGCGGACGTAAATGTCATCCGTGAGCTGCGTGCCGATGATGATGGCGCCGGCATCCTCGTCCATGGGGCTATCCACCGCAAGTTCGTCGATGCCCAGGCGGTTGACTAACTGGCCCACCGCGGGAACGGCGCGACCGATGCCGAAGGCGAGGGCGGCATCGCTTACGTTCGCCATGTCCGTGGAGCTGGCCTCACCCGGCATGCGGCCAGTGATGAGCATGGTCAGGGTGTCCACTTCCGTCTGAGCAGGGTTCGCGAACAACTGTGTTTCGAGGTTGTCGAGGAAACCGCTGACCCTGACGCCGGCCTCGGCGCTGTTGACGGGCCGGACCGCAACGACGTCCACCGCGGGATTATCCAAGGGACCCTCGAAGTTCAGGCGACCGGTACGCAGCTCGAGTGTCTGCCCGTAGATGGTGAATACGCCCTCCCGAGACTCGAGCCGGCCGCGGGCCGCAAGTGGAACGCCAGGGCTCTCAGTCATCTGCAGCCGGCCGGTCAGTCGCGTTTGGAGGCCGGCGGCGGCGAGGTGGACGCTGTCGCCGAGGATCAGCGTCACGTCCAGATACAAGTCTCTGCGTAGCTCGCGTGTCGGATCGTCGGTGGAACGGTGGATCACGACGTCCTGGGAGAGGGTATCGCCGCCGCCCTGGGGTAACTCCCGAATTCGGGCACGGGCTTCCGGAACGGTGGCGCTGCCCTGAAGGCGAATGCTCTCGCGGTCCAGCGCGAAGCGGAAGTCAGGGCTCACGGTCAGGTTCAGGTCCGGCAACGCAGCAATGGGTACGGCATCTCCGAACAGCCGTCCCGATGCGACCACGCCTTCCACCAGATTCCAGTCGGCGCTGGCGTCGAGTTCGAGGACCTGACTGCCAGCATAGAGGCGGCCTGTGAGCACGGCCGCCTCGCCTGGTGTCGCGCTCAGCGTGATCGTTACCGGGTTCAGGTCCAGAGCGAGAGCGGGCACTTCCGCTTGCCCGAGCAGGTCGATGCGTCCCGAAAGCCTGGGGGCACCCGCCGACCCCTCGGCCTGCAGGCGGCCCGATACCGTACCCGCCACCTTGGAGATCCCTGGGAGCAGGACTGCAAACGGACCTAGATCGGCGACGTCCAAATCCAGCGTCAACGCCAGGGGCGCGGTGTCGATGGAGGATCTGGGGTCGTCCTCATGCGCAGCCGGGTCCAGTTGCAGATAGGCCTCCATCGCCACCCGCCCGGCCAGGGTGGCAAGGGCCTCCAAATCGGCGCGTATGTCGGGACCGTCTCGACTGAGGGCAATGCGCAGTACCTCGATTTCGTCGCTGAAGATCTCATCCAGATCTTGCGGGTCCTTGACCCGGATCGCGATGCCTGGCCCTGTGATTTCCGCCGCAAGGTTCTGGCCCCGGACGCGTACCTGCGCCCCGATGGCACCGTTGGCCTCGAACCACTCAGGGAGGAATGGCTTGAACTGCGTGAGATCCACATCGCGCAGCGTGGCGTCGAGTTCGGGGCCGGTGTCGAGCATGCGCCCGGCGGCCAGGCACAGCCGGGAGGGGAGGTCAGCGACCGACCTCGGTCCGATCAGGCAGGCGGAGGACCAGGTCAGCAGCGCTTCGTCCTCTGCGCCACGGCGCAGGTCCAGCGGCGATTCGAGCTGCCAGACTCCGGCCTGGGGCTGCTCGATGTTCAGTGCGGTGAGCCGGAGTGGATCCAGCGCGATGACATCACCCGAGACGGACAGATTCGCGGTCAACTCCGCAGATGGCATGTCGAGCGTGATGGCGCTCTCGAGTAACGGCCAGATGCCGCTGATGTCCGCTGTCATATGCGCCACCTGGTCTCCGCTGCGGATGTCCCGTGCCCGCAGCCTGAGCGCCGTGCGCTGGTTCGGATCGAGGCTCAGGCTTCCTGCGACAGTGATCTCGCTCGCAGCGATGTCCCCCTGGCTGAGTCCGCTGGCCGTCAGGTCCAGTTCCAGATGGGGAACCTCGGGTGTTCCTCGGGCCTGGACGGTCCCACGAACCGCGCCGGCCAGACCTGGCCAGAGCTGGCCGATGTCCTGAAGGACTGCCGTCAGATCGATGTCGATGACATCGCTGACCCGACCGCTGCCATCGATGCGGTTGTCGCCGACTTCGAATTCCAGCCGCTGGAGTACGACGTCGAGGGCGTCATCGGGCCAGGACGCCGAGGCAACGCTGCGCACTCGTGCCGATGCATCGCCCCAGATCCCGTCTACCGCCAGGTGGCGCACTTCGATCCTGCGCTCCGAAGCGGTGGTGCCGAGAAGCCCGTCTACTGTCGTTGCGAAATCCAGGCGGGTCGGGAACTCCGGTAGCCACGGAGACAGGTCCAGATCCTGTCCTTCTAGGTCCGCGGCGAACGCGAACGGCGCGGCAAGCTTCATCGTGCCCGTAAGCGTCAGCTCGTTGTCGTCCAGTGAGAGGTGAGCGCGACGCAGTTCGACGCGATCCTCATGCAGATGGCCGTTAGCCTGCAGGCGTGGCCGGAGTGCCTCCCAGCCCGTGTCCAGGGCCAGGCGCCATTCAAGATCGCTCGCACCGCCCGACGCCTCCAGATCGAGACGGTAAAGCGCCAGATCGGGCGGCAGGGCATCCCACTGCAGATGGCGGATATCGGCGCGCACCAGGCCCTGTTCGGTGTCCAGGTTCCACTCCATCAGGATGTTGCCGACGATGTTTCCGAGCAGTCGGGCCTGACCCTGCACCCGCTCGCTATCACCCGCGAGGAGCATGCGTGTTTCCACCGTGGGCAGGGCGCCCTCCGGGTCCTGGCGCGTGATGTCCAGCAGGGCCGTGAATGCATGGCCGGAGGCTAGGCTGAGGCGCGCATCCCCGAGGACGCTGAGTCCCTGGGCCGGCCATTGCAGACGGATCCGGTCCAGATCCAGAACCTTGTCCAGCCCCCGCAGTCGCAGGCTCAGATCCAGATCCTCCACCAGGACGTTGTCGTCCTGGCTGAGCCGGAAGCGGCGCACCACCACGTTGTCCAGCGCGACCGAAAGCGGCAGGCGGATATCGCCCGCTGCCGCGTCCGGGTCCCTCTCCGGCATGTCGGCGGGCAGCCGGACGTCCAAGTCCTCGATGAGCAGCGCACGCAGTCCCACCTGACCGAACAGGATCCGTTCCAGGGCCGGGCGCACGTTGAGCCGGCCCATTCGAATCGTGATGTCCGCGACGTCGATTTCCAGGCCTTCAATGGTCAGGTCAGTCAGCAGGCGGCCGTCGATGCGATCGATGCTCCAGGACTCCGTGGCGGCGTCGAGTCCGAGGGCGATGACCCGATCGCGCAGCCAGTCAGTCTGTACGATCACGCCGATGGCGATGACCAGGGCGCCCAGGAACAGGCTCGTCCACAGCAAAAAGCGGCTCACTGGAAGGTGCTCCCCACTCCGATGTGGAGACGTACGCTGGTGCCGCTGTCATCCAACGGATGCGCCAGATCGATACGGATGGGGCCGACCGGAGACAGCCAGCGGAGACCCAATCCGACACCCGATGAATAGGGATCGGAGACCGTGTTGAATGCACCGCCGGCATCCGCAAACACTGCCAGTGACCAGCTTTCCGAAACCATGCGCTCGAATTCGATGCCGGCCACCGCCAGATGGCGGCCACCACGGACGTCGCCTTCGGCATCGGTGGGGCCGAGTGCATCCAGCTTGTACCCTCGGATGGAGCGGTCGCCGCCGGCGAAGTAGCGGACGGATGTGGGCAGTTCGGCCAGGGACTTCGCTGCCGTGGCTCCCATTTCCAGTCGGCCAAGAACCCGCGCGCGATCGCCCAGTGGCATCGCGATCGAAGCGCGCCCGTAGAGCTGAAGGAAGGTGGTGCTGGACAGCGGTACCGCTGCACCGCGTATCTGGCCATCCAGCCGCCAACCGATTTCCAGCGGCCGGGTCTGGGTCTGCCGGGTCTTGCTGAGCCCCAAACCAGGCATCAGCAGGATGGCGACATCGTCGTCGCTGGCGACGTCGAAATCCTCCCGTTGCAGGTTCAGTGATTCCGTGAGGCGGGTGTCCCAGGGGCCGCCGCGAATACGCCGTACGCCGATGGCCTGGGTGAAGCTTTCCGCCGTATCGGTGTCTTCACGGTTCACCGTCGCGTCCACCACCAGCCAAGCATCATCGCCGCGCAAAGGCATGCGGTAGTCGGAGCTGATTTCTTGCAGCACTGGAGAGAGATTGATGCGCACGCCACCCTGGTGGCCACGCCGATTGAGGTAGCGGTTCTCGTAGGCGCTCTTGATGCGCGGTCCGAAGTCGGTGACAAAGCCGACGCCGCCGCTGATTTCGTGCCGCGGACGCAGGCCGAGAGTCACGTCTACGTCGACGATGCCGTCGCTGCGGGCCTCGAGTTGAGGACTGACCTCGACGCCTTCGAAGTAGCCGGCCTGGAGCAGCCGACGTCGCAGCCGCTCGATATCGGCGGTGGTATAAGGGGTGCCGGGGGCCCAGAGCCGGAAGCGTTCCAGCATGCTGTCGCTGAGCATGTTCGGATCCACTTCAATCAGGGTGTCCCCGAAGCGGTACCGTACACCGGTGGCGAACGTCAGCGTCACGTCTGCCGCCAGTTCCTCGGGATAGACATCGATGCGGGCGATGGTGAAGCGGCTGTCGAAATAGCCCCGTTCCAAGGCGACGCGGCGTAGACCACGTTTGAGAGCTTCGTAGCCGTCCTCACGGAAAGGGCGGCCTACGCGTGGAGAGAGGTTCTCCAAGACCGTCTCGAAGGCCGGGTCATCCTGTGCCTCGCCCAGGATTTCGAGTTGAAACCCGCGCAGCACGGTCTGCTCGCCGGGTTCCACAACGATGTGCACGTGCCAGCAATCTTCGTCTCGATCTAGGGTGACGTCCAGGTCTGGGCCGTAGTAGCTGCGCGCGCGCAGCGCACGGCGGATCTCGTTTTCGAGATCCCGCGCCCAGGTGCGTACAACCCAGCGCGGGCTATCGCAGCGGATGCCTTCTGCCGGAGCCCGCGCGGTGACCTGACGAATCAGGTCGCTGCCCAGGCCTTCGATCCGGGGCACAGGGGTGGCGAGAGCTGGGATGGCAGCAAGCAGGGCCAGGGTGAGGACAAGTCTTGGGGAACGCATACCGCAAGTTAGGAGTGATCGGGACCGCATATAGTTCAAAGCGATCAGATTCGAGACGCGAATCGGGCGACGAGAATAGCAGATCAGCCCACCATGAGTTCGAACATCCTTTCGCTGAACCAGTACATCCCCAACGTTCCGGCGCCGGCCAGGGCGCCGAGGCGCGCCGGGCGTTCCCAGGCCAGCAGCCGGGCACCCATGAGCAGAAACAGCGCCAGCGCCACGAACAGCAGTTGACCGATCTCCACGCCGATGTTGAAGGTGACCAAGCCCATGATGCGCTCGCCTGACGAGACCCCAAGACCTTCAAGTTCGCTCGCGAAGCCCAATCCATGGAGAAGACCGAAGCCGGTGACGATGGCGGGATAGCGCAGGCCGTTCCAGGTCGTCGGTCGCTGGTCAGATGGTTGCAGCACTGCTTCCCTGGCCATAAAGGCCACCGACAGTGCGATGATGGCCTCGACGGGGCGCATGGGCAGGCTCAGATAGCCAAGGTAGGCCAATGCAAGGGACGCCGAGTGGCCCACCGTGAAGGCTGTCACCAGAATCAGCAGCGCACGTCCGCCCACCAGCAGACACAGGCACAGCACGAACGCGAGGTGGTCCCAACCCTCCAGAATGTGGAACATGCCCAGCGCCACATAGTTGGCGGCCACGTCGGCCAATGGCCGGGGCCGGGCCTCCACCGCTCCGATGGGTAACTCGACGCCGCCTCGCCTGCCTGCCAGGATGCGGATCAGTGGCTCATCGCTGGGCGTCAGGTGGCTGGTCAGCACCGCGCCATCCTGGCCCCACGGTGTCTGCAGCGTGGCTTCCGGATCGAGGTCGCGGTTGCAGGTGAATGCGAACTCGATCCGCGTCCGGCCGCCATGGAACCCTTCCCCACGTTCGGACACGGCGCAGTCAGCGGGCCAGATCAGGCGTTCGGGCCCGACGCTGCGCGCAGCATCCGGAAGCAGTACGAGCAGCCGGTAGTGGCGACCGGGCCCTTCAGCTTGGCCGTCGCGGCCAAGCTCAAAGCGCGCGAGGCTGAGTTCGTGCGCGGCACTCGGGAGGGCAACCGTGAGCAGCAGCAAAGCGGCGATGCCGCGGCGGCAGTCAGCGTTCACGGATCGCATAGCCGTCCCGTAAGCCGTCGAGGCGCCGCGCGATACTGGCCCTGCGCTGGGCGTTAGACCAGTCCTCGCGCACTTGGTCGCTGATCTCGGCGAAGCGCAGTGGCCTGCGCGGCACCATCTCGTCGAGGCGCAGGAAGTGATAGCCCCGTGGGGACGCGATCGGACCACGCCATTCGCCGGGCTGCATGGCCTCCAGCGTGGCCAGGGCTTCGGGCCCAAGGACGTTGGCCAGCACGCTGGCGTGATAGTCGACGATCTCCGCGCCGAGCCAGAAACCCGGATCGCCGTCGATCTCGGCCCCGTTGCGCAGCGCCTTGAGGATCGTCTCAGGTTCACCTGGGCGCTGGCGGAAGAAGATGTTGCGCAACGTGTAGCGAGGCTCGCTGGTGTAGCGTTCGAGGTTGTCGGCGTAATGCGCCACGACGGCTTCGTCGCTGGGCTCTGCGGGCTCGTCGGCCAGCAGAAAGCGCATTTTCTCGATCATCATCATGCGCACTCGGGCATCGTTCAGGTGCAGGCTCCGCGCCAGCGCTTCCCGGAACATGATCTCATCTGCGACATAGCGGTTGGTGAGCTCGTCGATGTCTTCGGCACTGGGTGGCCGGCCGTGCAGCAACGTGAAATCGTCCGCAAGATTCGCGCGCAAGCTGTCGCTCAGAACGATCACCTCACGTTCGTCTGTGAGGGCGGCAAACAGCAGGAAGCAGCCGGCACCGAGCAGACAGAACACGAACAGCGGATCGCGCACGATACGGGTCAGGCGGACGTGCATGGCACCTCGCTGGTGCGAAGGACGATCGAATGGGTGAATAGCAGGCACCATTGCAAAGCAAGATCGACGCCATCCTCTGGCGGAGTCGCGCCCGAAGCTGCCTCTCTGCGGGGCAGCGGTGCGAGGCGTGGGCCGCCGACGCAGGGCGGGCGCGCGGGCCCGGGGCATGCAACACCTCCGCGCGCCATGATGGTGCGTCGTCAGCCCTGTTGGAAGGCCATCTCGATCACATCGTGACAGGTCTTGACGTAGTGGATTTCGAGCCCCTTTTTGATGTGACCGGGAATGTCTTCCACATCGCGTCGATTCGCCTCCGGGAGCAGCACCTGCTTCACACCCTGCCTGCGTGCGGCGATCAGTTTTTCGCGGATCCCGCCCACCGGATAGACCTGCCCGGTGAGCGTCAGCTCGCCGGTCATGGCCAGATTGCGCCGGGGGGCGCGGCCCCGGGCAAGCGAGATCAGTGCCGTGGCCATGGTGATGCCGGCACTTGGACCGTCCTTGGGCGTCGCGCCCGCCGGAACGTGGAGATGAATCTGGGCACTGGCAAAGTATTCGGGATCGATGTCGAACTCCGCGGCATGGGCCTGCACGTAATCCCAGGCGATATCGGCAGATTCGCGCATGACCTCGCCGAGCTGGCCGGTGAGCTTGAGGCCACGGCCGCTGGCGTGAACGCGACTGGCCTCGACGGGCAGTGAAGCGCCGCCCTGCGTAGTCCAGGCGAGGCCGGTGACCACACCGACGCCCTGCTGTCGCGCCTCGGGCGGATGCAGCGGCAGGCCGAGGTAGGAGTCGACATCCTGGGCGCGGACCTTGATCGGTCCATTTTCTCCACGCAGTAGCTGCATCACCGCCTTGCGAACGATGTTACCGAGAGCCTTGTCGAGCCGACGGACGCCGGCATCGCGGGCGTAGCCATCGATGATCCGCTTCAGAGCAGCCTTGTGCACACTGAGTTTGGAACGGGCGAGTCCTGCCCGTTGCAGCTGTCGCGGCAGCAGGTGGTTGCGGGCGATGGCCAGCTTTTCCTCGGCCAGATAGCCTGAGAGTCGGATGATGTCCATGCGATCGAGCAGCGCCGGAGGGATGGTGTCGAGCTGGTTGGCCGTGCAGATGAACAGCACCTTGGACAGATCCACGTCCACGTCCAGATAGTGATCGTGGAAGGCCTGATTCTGCTCCGGGTCGAGCACCTCGAGCAGCGCGGAGGCGGGATCGCCCTGGAAGCTGGCGCCGATCTTGTCCACCTCGTCGAGCATGATCACGGGGTTCTGGGTGCCTGCATCACGCAGAGCGCGAATCAGCTTGCCGGGCATGGCACCGATGTAGGTCCGGCGGTGCCCCTTGATCTCCGCTTCGTCGCGCATGCCGCCGACGGAAAATCGGTAGAACGACCGCCCCATGGCGTCCGCGATGGATCGGCCGAGAGAGGTCTTGCCAACGCCCGGTGGGCCGACAAAGAGGAGGATGGAGCCGGACACCGTGCCCTTCATGATGCCGACGCCGAGGAACTCGAGAATGCGGTCTTTCACGTCCGACAGCCCATCATGGCTGGCATCGAGGATGGCCGATGCCTCCTCGAGATCCTTGCTGTCTTCGCTGTCGATACCCCATGGGAGATCCGTCAGCCAATCCAGATAGTTGCGGGTAACGCCGAACTCCGGCGAGCCGGTCTCGAGCAGCGACAACTTATGGAACTCGTCTTCGAGCCGCTTTCCGACTTTATCCGGGACCGTTTTGTTCTCGAGCCGCTCCCGCAGCTCGTCCACTTCGGCGGTGCGATCATCCTTGGTGATGCCGAGCTCCCGCTGAATGAATTTGAGCTGTTCCCGCAGAAAGGCTTGGCGCTGATGCGCCTGCATTTCGCCTTCCACGTGCTGGCGGATCTCCATCTGGGCGGAAGCGATCTGTACCTCGCGATTGAGCAGTGCCAACGCTTTTTCCAGCCGAGGCAGCAGCGGCAGCGTCTCCAGCACATCCTGCAATTGATCGCGCGAGGCGGACGTGAGGCTGGCTGCGAAATCAGCGAGAACAGAGGGCTCGTTGGGATTGGAGCGGCCGAGAAAGACCTTGAGTTCCTCGCCGTAGAGCGGATTCAAAGGAATCAGCTCCTTGATCGTGTTGATGATCGCGACGGCGTAGGCTTTGATCTCATCGGTGTCACTGCGCTGCTGCTCGCGGTGGTAGCGCACCTGGGCGAGCAGTGGCATCTCCTCATGCACCCAGCCGCGGATGCTGAAGCGTTGGATACCCTCGAGCAGGATCTGGATCTGCTCCTCCTGCTGATGCACCCGGTGGACGCGGCAGACGGTGCCCATCTCGAACAGGTCGGCGGCCTTGGGCTTGTCACGCAGCCGTTCCCGGGTCGCCACCACCCCGATGACGGAATCACCCCGGTCACGGACCGCCTTGAGGGTCGGTAGCCAGAGTTCCGCATTCAGCACCAGCGGAATCGCCTGCCCGGGGAAGAAGGGCCTGAATTCGTGGGGAATCAGGTGGATGGTGCCCGGCAGGGCCTCGCCGGGGACGATCACCTGACGTCCCTCCGTCGACTCCGAGCCGTGAGCGTCGTGGTCGATGTCCATCATGAACGTGGCTCCCAGCTGCGATTCATCCAAGGTGGGGGCACACGGGCACGAATCAAAGCTCCGCGACGGCCATCCGGGTCCGCAGCGGCTGAGGCTGCGGCAGACCTTCATCAGCCCGACCCACCATCTCGTCGTAGGGCGAATGGTGCACCAGCCAGGCGACACCTAGTCCTGCCTGCTGCAATGCGCGTCCGGCCGCATAGGCGCTCGGGAAACGCAGCGGTGCGCTGTCTTCCTCGCTCGCGGTGAGCATGTGCTCGGCGTCGATTCTGACCAGATAGATCATGCCTTCGACGGAGATGACCTCGGCTTCGGGCGCCTGGCCGGATGCGAGATTGCGGCGGAGTTGGGTCAGGGTCATGGCTGCACCTCGGTGCGATCCGTAGGGGATCGGTCAAGCCCGTGTAGACATGAGGCCGGCGCTACTCGAAGAACGCCATGGGATCGCGTTTGAGTGTGTCGCGCAGATCTTCGGCGCGTCGGCGGTCCTGGCTGGACATCTCCCGCGCCAGCCGGTTGACGAGGCGATAGACCTGGGGGTGACCTTCGAGCGCATCGAGACTGGAAAACCATGCCCAGGCCAGGATCGGGTCCCGGGAGCCGAGATGGCCTTCGAGGTGGAGGACCCCCAGGTTGTAGCGCGCAGACTGATCGCCGTTGGCAGCGGCCTGCGCATACCAGTAGAGGATGGTGTCACGCTGATCAGGGCCGCGGGTCTCCAGCAGCGCAGTGGCGTAGTCATACTGGGCGGCAACGAGGCCGGCCTGAGCCGCGGCTGCGAGCTGGGCGAGTCCGCGCTCAGGCTCGCCCTCGTCGAGCAGCAGGTTGCCATAGACGTGTGCGGCTTCAGGAAGGCCACCGTCGGCGGCCCAGCTCAGGTGGCCGAGGGACGCCTCAGGGTCCTGCAATCGGAGCCCCAATGCCAGGTTGTAACCGTCCACCAGATTGCCGCGTTCGCGCCCGGGCTGGCAGGCAAGGCGGACCTCAGCCGGATCCTCGCCGGCAGCGGCTTCGGCGCAGGCTGCCGAACCGGTGAGGCTGGGCGCCTCGGCGGCCGCGCCCGCAGCGGCCATCAGCAGCAGAGCCGGCAGCACACCGAGCTGCATGATGCGGAGTTTCAGTCCCCCCACAGGCAGGGGATCCTCATTGGCATTCCGGGCAAGGGCAATTATCATGGCGACCTCATCTGGGCATGGTAGCGCGGAGCCTCCATGAATTGCAGCGGCGGACAGACGACGACGCACTAAGTAGGTTGCCTAGGGAGGCTCTGAACTGGGTTCGCCACAGCTCTGCGGGTCTGTGCCGGTGTGATGGCAAGGCGCGTTGCGCAGGGAAGGCTGGTTGCCTTTTCAAGCAGCGCAACGCAGCCAGCGCGCCGGCACAGGCCCGCCCTTCGGGGCCTTCAGAGGGCGCCTGGCTCTGTGTTGCATCCGCTTGACGTGGCACCACCACGCCGGCGCGAATGCGCCTTGATCCAGACGCCCTCTGAAGGCCAGAGCGGGGCGAACCCAGTTCAGAGCCTCCCTCGGAGGCGACCGCGCGGTGCCTCTTTCGAGAAACCCCGGAAGGCATCGCCGACCGGGGTTTCTTGTTTTCGAGGACAGTCAAGATGGCGCAATTCGAACACAGCGGCGAACTGGCGGCTGACGCAGCCGAAGACGAACTGTATCGGGTCCGTCACAGCCTTGCCCACGTGCTGGCCCAGGCCGTTCTGGAACTGCGGCCGGGTTCGACCCTGGGTTTCGGACCTCCCATCCGGGACGGTTTCTACTACGACTTCATCCTGAGCGAGCCCCTGACGGAGGAGGATTTCCCGGAGCTCGAACGGCGCATGAAGAAGATCATCAAGAAAGGGCAGCGCTTCGATCGCGAGGAGCTTCCTTACGATGCCGCCATGGCGCGCCTGGAGGAGATGGGCGAGCCCTACAAGCGCGAGTATGCCGAGGAGTTGTTCTCGAAGCACGGCCTCGACGTCCTTACGTTCTATCGCAACGGCCCGTTCCTGGACATGTGCGAAGGGCCCCACGTGCACACCACCAAAGAGATTCCCCGCGACGCCTTCAAGTTGCGCAGTCTGGCGGGCGCCTATTGGCGGGGAGATTCCGACAACGTGATGATGACCCGGATCTATGCCTGGGCGTTCCGCACGGCGGAAGAACTCGAAGCCCACGTCGCCGCCTACGAGGACGCGCTGGCCCGGGACCACAAGAAGCTCGGCCGGGAACTCGATCTCTATCACATCGACAACGTGATCGGCCGCGGTCTGCCCCTGTGGCTGCCTCATGGCACTGTGATCCGGGATGAAATCGAAAAGCTCGCCAAGGAACTCGAGTTCCGCTACGGCTACCAGCGGGTTTCGACGCCGCAACTCGCGAAGGTGGAGCTGTACTGGCAGAGCGGACACCTGCCGTACTACGAGGAGGCGATGTTTCCCGTAATGGAGGTGGAGGATCGTTCCGAAGGTGTCGAGGAGGGCGCGGAGCGGATCAAGGAGCGCTACGTTCTGCGGCCCATGAACTGCCCGCACCACCATCGGGTCTACGCCTCCCGGCCGCGCAGCTATCGGGATCTGCCGCTGCGTCTCGCGGAGTATGGCCACGTCCACCGCTGGGAGGATTCCGGCGGCGTCAGCGGGCTCGTTCGGGTGCGTGGCATGTGCATGAACGATGCCCACATCTATTGCACCGAGGACCAGATCAAGGACGAATTCAAGGCGGTGCTCGAGATGTACCGTGAGGCCTACGCGTTGCTGGGTATCGAGGACTACTCGATCCGTCTCTCGCGCTGGGATCCGGACGATCCCAAAGGCAAGGAAAAGTACATCGACGATCCCAAGGCGTGGGCCTCCGCGGAGCAGATTCTTCAGGAGTTGCTGGAGGAACTGGATATTCCCTACACGGATGGTCCTGGCGAGGCGGCGTTCTACGGCCCGAAGCTCGACTTTCAGTTCCGGACCGTGACGGGTCGGGAAGAAACCGTCTCCACCGCCCAGCTCGACTTCGCGCAGCCGAAGCGTCTGGAATTGGAGTACAAGGGTTCAGATGGCGCGATGCACATGCCGTGGGTGATCCACCGGGCACCGTTCTCCACTCACGAGCGCATGGTGGCGTTCCTGATCGAGCATTTCGGCGGTGCATTCCCGACCTGGTTGGCACCGGTGCAGGTTCAGATCATCACTGTGGCGGATCGTTTCGGCGACTACGGCCGTGAGGTCGTTGAGCGTCTGCGTCGGCACATGGTGCGCGCCGAACTTGGCGACGAGGGTGAGACCGTGTCCCGCAAGATCCGCGAGGGCACCACGCGGAAGATTCCCAATCTGCTGGTGGTCGGCGAGCGCGAAGTGGAGGAGCGAACGGTGACCCTGCGCCGCTATGGTGTGCGCGAGCAGGTGTCGCTGTCGCTGGATGCATTCGAGGCCGCGTTGCTTCATACCATCCGCGAGCGCTCGCTCGAGTTCCTGCTGCCGGGCTGAGCGAGAACACCGGAGCCCGGAAGGACCCGCGGTGTCCCGCACGAGACAGACGGTTTCAGAGGATGCGTGAGGGCCCGTGGCCTTCCCAGTAGCGATCCCGCAGGAGACGCTTATAGAGCTTGCCGGTGGGGTGGCGCGGCAGTTCGCGTTCGAAATCCACGCTGCGCGGGCACTTGATATGGGAGAGGTGGTCGCGGCAGAAGTCGATGAGTGCGGCGCCGAGTTCGTCACCGGCGTCGGCCCAGTCGACAGGCTGGATGACGGCCTTCACCTCCTCACCGAATTCTTCATTGGGGACGCCGAACACGGCCACGTCCGCCACCCGCGGGTGGGTGACGAGCAGGTTTTCCACTTCCTGCGGGTAGATGTTCACGCCGCCTGAAATGATCATGAAAGTCTTGCGGTCGGTGAGGTAGAGGAAACCTTCCTCATCGACGTAGCCCATGTCGCCCAGAGTGGACCAGCCCTTCTCTTTCGGATGACGTGAATCTTCGGTCTTGCCTGGATCATTGTGGTATTCGAATTCGCTGCCGCCGCCGAAATACACCGTTCCGACCTGGCCGGTGGGCAACTCGATGCCGTCGTCATCGCAGATATGAATCTGGCCGAGCAGCGCGCGGCCGACCGTGCCTGGGTGGGCGAGCCACTCCTCCGGACCCACCGCGCAGAATCCATTGCCCTCCGTTCCCGCGTAGTACTCGTGGATCACGGGCCCCCACCAATCCATCATCGCCTGCTTGACCTGCACCGGGCACGGTGCTGCCGCGTGGATTGCCACCTTCAACGACGACACGTCGTAGCGGTTGCGCACCTCTTCTGGGAGCTTCAGCATGCGCACGAACATCGTCGGCACGAACTGGGCATGGGTCAGGCGATGCTTCTCGATCAGCTTCAGCGCGTCCTCCGGATCAAAACGCTCCATGATCACGGATGTGCCGCCGAGTCGGGTGACGGCCATGTTGTAGCGTAGCGGGGCCGAATGGTAAAGCGGTGCAGGGGACAGGTAACGGACACTGTCGTCCATGTTGTAGAGCCCCTGCACCAGCGCGAGCAGGGCGGCTGCCGATCCCAGCGGTTCTCCGGACAATGGCACCTTGATGCCCTTCGGTCGCCCGGTGGTGCCGGACGAGTAAAGCATGTCTGCGCCTTCGGTCTCGTCCTCGATGGGCGTGGTCGGTTGGGAGGCGATAGCGGCTTCCCATGACTCGAAGCCATGGATGGTGCCGTCGAGCATGTAGCAGTGCTTCACGCATGCCATGTTCGGCCGCAGGCGCCCGGCCAGCTTGGCCTGGGCCTTGCTGGTGATGAACACCTGTGCCTCACAGTCTTCGAGGATGTAAGCGACCTCATCCTCCTGGAGGCGGTAGCTGATGGCCGTGTAGTACAGACCTGCCCGATGGGCTGCCCAGCACAACGGCAGGAAACCTGGATGATTCTCGAGCATGAACGCGATGTGGTCTCCGGCTTTCAGTCCGAGGCTGCGAAACAGATGCGCGCCGCGGTTGGACGTTGCCTCGAGTTCGGCATAGCTGATGGTCTGGCCGGTACCGGCCATGATCAGGGCGGGCTTGTCGGGATGATTGGCGGCGTGGATACCGGGGTGCATTGATTCCCTCCTCGTGGACAAAGTGTCTGGCGCCCTCAGCACAGCTCTGAGCGCGGCGCACAACGTTCAGATCTGCGCAGATCGAGCGTTGGCCGAAGCGTACGCATGGTGTGGTCGTGCTGGACTACGGACGACGCGCTCCCCTCGCATCGTCCGGAGCGAGTGTCAGTTGCTGCGCCTGGCCGAGGCGTCGTCCAACTCGGCAACACTCTGCCGCAGGGTGACGAAGTCGATCAGGATTTTTCCGGTTTCCTGCAGCAAGCCGTCGACTTCGTCTGTGTCTCTGGCCGCGATCTGTCCGCTTTCGTCGTCGGCTGCCTCGCCCTCAGCGGGCATGCCATCTTCATCGAGCGAGGATAGCGGTGGCGGGCCGCCCGGCACTGCGCCCGAGGCTTCTCCCGCGGCGCTCAACTGGCGCAGCTGTTCCATGTCTTCGATGGGTTGCTTGCCGCTGGCAAGCCTGCGTCGATTCTCCAGATCCACCCGCCATGCCTCCTCATCCGCCTTCTCCTGGCGTCGCTGCGCCTCGTTCAGGGAGAGGGTGGTGCGGGCGGCCTGCTCGCGATTGCGCCGGACCAGTTCATTGAGATAGGCAAATTCCGGATCCTGCTCGACCCTTGACTGATGCCGGGTCTCCAGCATGCTGATCATGGGTGCCAGACTTTGCTCCCGGCGGAAGCGGGTAGGACGGATGACATCCCAAGGCAGGGCGTCTGAAAGGGTGCTCTCGCCGATCTTTTCCTGGTCGAAGAGCTCAGGGAACTCAATGTCGGGAATAATGCCCTGGTGCTGGGTGCTCTGGCCGGACACACGATAGAACTTGGCCTGAGTGAGTTTGAGCTGCCCGCGATTGAGTGGGATCAGTGTTTGCACCGTGCCCTTCCCGAAGGTCTGGCCGCCGAGCACGAGGCCGCGCTGATAGTCCTGGATCGCACCGGCGAAGATCTCCGATGCAGAGGCGGAGAGGCGATTGACGAGGACTGCGAGGGGGCCGTCCCAGGCCACGTCACCCCCCTCGTCGTTGAACAGGTCGACGCGGCCGCTGGCGCTGCGGACCTGAACCGTCGGCCCCGCCTTGATGAACAGCCCCGTGAGTGCGCTGGCTTCCTGCAGGGAGCCGCCGCCATTGTTGCGCAGGTCGACGACGATGCCCTCGACACCTTCTGCCTCGAGCTCCTCGATCAGACGCCGTACGTCCCGGGTGGTGCTTTTGTACTCAGGATCACCTGCCTGCAGCGCCTTGAAGTCGATGTAAAATGTCGGGATCTCGATAACGCCGATCTTGTGTTCCCGGCCGTTGCGCTCGACGTTCAGCACGCGGCGCTGAGCGGACTGCTCTTCCAGCTTGACGGCTTCCCGAACCAGGCTGATCTGGTGGGGCTGGGCACCGGGTCCGGACCCGGCAGGCACGACGTCGAGTCGCACCTTGCTGCCGGCAGGTCCGCGGATCAGATCGACCACGTCGTCCAGGCGCCAGCCAATCACGTCCACGATGTCGTCGTCTTCCTGGCCGACGCCCACAATACGATCGGAGGGATTGAGCAGACTGCTCTTGTCTGCCGGACCTGCCGGGACCAGCCGGACGACGGTGGTGAACTCGTCCTCACTGCGCAGTACCGCCCCGATGCCTTCGAGGGAGAGGCTCATGTTGATGTTGAAATTCTCGGAAGTGCGGGGTGAGAAATACTGGGTATGAGGGTCGAACGAGGTGGCCACCGCATTCATGTAGAGCTGGAACGCGTCTTCGGAGTTGGTCTGCGCTGAGCGACTCAGGCGATTGCTGTAGCGCCGTTCCAGCGACTCACGTATGGCGTCGAAGTCGCGATCGTTCAGGCGCATGGACAGAACGTTCGCCTTCAGGCGGCGCGTCCAGAGATCATCCATGGCGGCTTCGTCGACCAACCAGGGTGATTCGGACCGGTCGGTTTCGATGGAGTCGTCTGTGGAGAAATCCAGATCCTCCAACCCGTCCGCGATCAGCCCGAGAGTGAACTCGAGCCGGTCGCGCAAGCGTTGCTGGTAGCGATTGAAGATCTTGAATGCCGGTTCAAGGTCACCCTTGCGCAAGGCATCGTCGAGTACGTAACGGTAGCCCTCGAAAGATTCGATGTCGCTGGCGAGGAAATAGGAGCGCTGAGGGTCCAGCATCTCCAGGTAGCGGTCCAGAATCTGGCTGGACAGGTCGTCATCGAGGCGCTGACGGACGTAGTGATGGCGGGTGAGCTGCTCGATGACGTTAATGCTGGTGCGGGCGTGGGTGTCCTCAGGTTTCAGGGTCTCGAAGTTCGCGTTGTCCCCGTTCTTCAGCGCCAGGGCCGGCAGAGCCAGGACCAGGCAGAACGACAGGAACGAGTTGCGTAGTGCGGATGCCATCATCCAGACCTCTCGTTTGTGACTTGGACGTGGCGCGCACGAAGCCGTACGCGCAGACGTTCTCGACCAGTTGGACCCGCTGGCCGTCGCTTCAGTTCCGAAGATCCCAGCAACGTCATTTCCCGGGGCCCATCGCCAAACCCGTGCCCGCCGGCTGGGTGGAACGGAGGCCGGCTCCGGTTATAGTAGGCAGCCCTGCGCCAAGCACGCAACATGGCACGGCCTGTCCGACTCGTCGGTGTTGGAGCGGACTGACGCCTTTCACTAACCTTTTGGAGACCTCATGTCGAATTCAGCGACCGCCCTTGCGCTTCTCTCCGCCCTAGTATGGCTCACTCTCGCAGGATGCGCCGAACCCCCGGTCGAGGGAGACGAGCAGGCAGCCGAGGTGCCGGAGTCCGCGGCCGGCCGCATGAGCTATGGCGCCGGCTTCGCCCTGGCCAGCTCGGTGCGCGAGCAATTGGGCGAGGACTTCGATGCCGTCGGATTCCGGGCGGGCATTCTCGATGCCCTGGCTGATCGCGAGCTGCAGGTGACCGATGCGCAGCTGGAGCAGGCGCGAGACGAGATCGTTGCGCGCCGCGATGCCAGTCAGGGTGCGCAGGCCGCAGATAATCTCGAAGCGGCGCGTACTTTTCTGGCCGAAAATGCGAATCGGGAAGGCGTCATCGTCACCGATTCCGGGCTTCAGTACGAAGTGCTTCAGAGTGGCGACGGCGCCTCACCGGGCCCCGAGAGTCAGGTGGTTACCCACTATACGGGACGGCTCGCCGATGGCAGCGTGTTCGACAGCTCCGAGGCCAGGGGTGAACCGGCACAATTCGGTGTCGACCAGGTGATCCAGGGCTGGCAGGAGGCGCTGCAGCTCATGCAGGAAGGGGACCGGCTGCGGATCTGGCTGCCGCCCGAACTGGCGTACGGTTCTCGCGGGGCGGGTGCCGACATCCCCCCCAACGCCGCGCTGGTGTTCGAAGTGGAGCTCATCGAGGTGGTGGATCCTTGACCGATGCGCGCGACAACCCGCAGGCCATCCGACTGCGCGTGTTGCGGCGGCGCATCGTGCTCGGAACCCTGGCCGTGTTGGCGCTGTTCTTTGCGTTCTGGCGCGCCTGGGAGCTCGAGTCGCGCCTGTTCTTGGAGTTTCTGGTGGGCAGCGTCCTACTGGTCGTGGTGATGGCGGTCGTGGGCGCGGCGGTGGCGCTGTGCATCGGCTGGATCAGGAAGCGACGGGATCATGGGTGACGGTGTGATGCTGGCGGCGGTCGATGCCGTGCCGAACCCGATCCGTGGCGTGGAGTTGGACTTTCTGCCCGCTGCCGGGCTGCGCTCGCCGCATGTGCAGTCCGTCCTCGGCAGCTCCGCGGCGCGGCGCGCCCGGGTGGAGCGTGCTGCACGCGCGCTGCGAGCGGCGAGCCAATCGGAAATCTTGGAATGTCCCGACGGCACCCGGCTGCAGGCGATCGTGAGTCGCCATGACGCGGCAGCGCAGCGGCCACTGATCGTGGCCCTGCACGGGTGGCACGGCTGCGCCGATTCGCTGTACCTGTTGTCCACCTGTTCCAGGCTGTACGCGGAGGGCTTCGATATCGCCCGTCTGCACCTGCGTGACCATGGTGACACTCATGATCTGAACCTGGACATGTTCCACTCCTGCCGGCTCCAAGAGACCGTGGATGCGGTGGCGATTCTGCGGCAGCGCTTGCCAGGGCGGCCGCTGGGGCTGCTCGGATTCTCTCTCGGAGGCAATTTCGTCCTGCGCGTGGCTCGGGCAGCCCCTGCTGCCGGCATCACGATCGATCGGGCGGTTGCCATATGTCCAGTGCTGGAACCGAAGGCGACCATGCTTGCCCTGGATCAGGGCTGGTTCGGCTATCGCATCTACTTCATGCGCCGCTGGCGGGCATCGCTTGCCGCCAAGCAGAGGTGCTTTCCCGATCACTACGATTTTGCTGCGACCCGCGGCATGGGGACCATCGAGGCCATGACGGACTGGTTCGTCGATCGTCACACCGGCTTTGAACACATCGAGGACTATCTCGATGGCTACCGGATCACCGGCGACTATCTCGAGGAACTGGAAGTGCCGAGTGCGCTGATCACCTCACTCGATGACCCGGTGATTCCGGCGGCCGGCCTCGAGCACCTGGCCCGCCCCAAAGCGCTGGAAGTGGCCGTCACCCGCTACGGTGGGCATTGCGGCTTCGTATCTGATTATCGTCTCAACGGCTGGCTGGACGAGGAGGTCAGCCGCCGTTTTCTGCCACTGACGCGTTGACGCTGGCCTCAGCGCTGGTGGTGCTGCTTCCACTCCGCGTACGGCATGCCGTAGACGATCTCTCTGGCCTCTGCGTCCGCGAGCGTAACGCCTGCGTCCTCTGCGGCGGCGCGATACCAATTCGAGAGGCAGTTACGGCAGAAGCCCGCCAGGTTCATCAGGTCGATGTTCTGTACGTCCTTGCGGCTGTCGAGATGCTCGAGGAGGCGACGAAAGGTGGCGGCCTCGATCTCGGTGCGCGTGGTGTGATCCATCTGGGTACTCCTTTGGTACGTCGTGCCCGTCAGGCGTTTTGCCAGCTGGGTTTGCGGCCTTCGAGGAAGGCGTCGATGCCTTCCGCCGCATCGAGGGCAAGCATGTTGTCGACCATGACCTGGGCACAGTGTCGATAGGCTTCGGGGAGAGGCTGTTCGAGCTGTGCCTGAAAAGCGGCCTTGCCCAGACGCAGGACCAAAGGCGAATGTCCGCTGATGCGTTCAGCCATGGCGATCGCCGCTTCGAGGTGGCTGCCGTCCGCAACAACGCGATTGACCAAACCGATGCGGGATGCATGCTCGGCATCGATCATCTCACCGAGCAGCAGCATCTCCAGGGCATGTTTGCGCGGTACCGCGCGGCTCAGGGCCACCATGGGCGTGGAGCAGAACAGACCGATGTTGACGCCTGGCGTCGCAAAACGCGCGCTGGCGGCCGCGACAGCCAGGTCGCAGCTGGCGACGAGCTGGCAGCCCGCAGCCGTGGCCACACCGTGGACTGCTGCAATCACCGGTTTTGTGCTGACAGCTATACGTTCCATGACCACGCCGCAGCGATCGAACAGCTGTGCAAGCTCCTCGGCGCTGCCGTGAGCGCGCATTTCCTTGAGGTCGTGACCGGCGCAGAAGCCGCGACCTGAACCCTGCAACACCAGCACCCCGACCGCGTCGTCAGCGAGCGCCTCGTCGAGCGCCGCATCAAGGGCGTCGATCATGTGCAGGGACAGGGCGTTATAGGCGTTGGGCCGATCGAGGGTCAGAATCCGAACCCGGCCGCGATCTTCAGATGTAACCTTGCCGTCGCTCATGGTCATTCCTCCAGGCGGCGAACGAACACCGGAGCCTCTGGCGTCGAATCCGTCTCCAGGAACCGGTAGCCGGCTGCTGCGAAGTCGGTGAGACCGTCGGTCGTGGTGATCCGTTCGCGGATGATCCAGCTTGCCATCATGCCGCGTGCTTTCTTGGCATGAAAGCTGACGAAGCGATAGCTGCCACGGCTCCAGTCCTTGAACGTGGGCGTGATCACCTGTGCGCCCAGCGCGGTGGGGTCCACGGCGCGCCAGTACTCGTTGGATGCGAGATTGACCAGCATGGGCGAGCGTCGGCCCTCCAGTTCGTCCGCCAGCGCCCGGGTCAGACGATCTCCCCAGAATGCATACAGGTCACGGCCGCGTTCCGTCGCCAGTCGCGTGCCCATTTCCAGGCGATAGGGTTGAATCAGGTCCAGCGGCCGCAGCACGCCGTAGAGCCCAGAGAGAATACGCAGGTGGCGTTGGGCGAAGGTGTGATCGGCACGTTGCCACTGATCCGCCTCCAGGCCCGCGTAGACGTCGCCGCGGAAGGCCAATATGGCCTGCTTGGCGTTGTCGGACGTGAATGGTTCCGACCACTCGCCGAAACGGCGGTAGTTGAGATCCGCCAGGGTGCTGGAGATCTTCATCATGCCTGCCAGATCCGCAGGTGACTGGGCGCGCAGAAGCTCCACGAGTTGTCGCGAGTGTTCGAGGAAGCGCGGTTGGGTGTGGGTCCTGACGCGCGCCTGCGTGTCGAAGTCCAGGGTCTTCGCGGGTGAGATCACGATGAGCATGACAGCGTCCAGTTCGAGTAACAGGTTCGGGTGTGCTCGAGGTCAGTCCTCGGCGAGCCCGCCGAGGGCGGGGAACAGCGCAGCGAAGAACTGCTGCAGGGTGAGCCCCAGCAAGGCGAGGTCAGCATCGAGGCGCGCTTCGGGAGACTCGCCTTCGCCCTCGGCGGCTTCGTCGCTTGGGAGACGCAGCCGCCGCAGCGCTCCGTCCTCGCTGAGCACGCAGCGCAGAGCATCTTCGCCGCCGGAGTCCCAAAGGAGTTCTACCGCAGTCACCCTTAGGCCGCGTTCAAGTGCCGCGAGCACGTCGTCCTCGTCCAGAGGCTGGGCACGGAAGCGCACCTTGTTCGCCGTGTCCTGGGGATGTTCGAGGTCGCACCAGCCGCCAAGTTGAAAGCCCTCAGGCAGCTCCCGGGTCTGAACCCAGTGGGTCAGGGTTCCGTCCAACGGGCGCGCGAAGGCGAGCGGGCGTACGCCGAGGTTGCCAAGACTGCCTCGGAGGTGGCTGAGCAGCATCTCGCCGCGTGCGGCGGTGGCGGTGTCGATGATGATCAGGCTGTTGGCTGGGTCGATCAACAGCCAGTGACGGACAGAACGCAACAGGGCCTTCGGGAGCAGTTCCGCCCGAATACCTTCTGCCAGTTCCCGTCGTTCCGCGGCCCGCAGCCGGCGTCCTTCTCGCTGTTCGGCGGTCGCCAGCCGCTCCGGAAGAACTTCGTTGACGGCGCTGCTGGGCAGAATACGTTCCTGGATGCGCGCCCGCAGCAGGAGACGGCCGGCCACCGCATGCACCAGCGCATCGGGGTCCTCGCCAACCGGCGGCTCCCAGCCCATGGTTTCTGCCTGACCGGGTGCGCAGGGCGCAAAGGCGGCCGACCCCAGTCGCTCGCTGAGGCTCTCGGCGTCCAGGTCCCACGGTGACGCCAGGCGCCAGGCGCGGAGATTGCGGAACCACATGGGCAAGGCCTCGCTGGGGACTCGACGGGGCGCAGGATTATGCAGCACTACCGTCGGGGGTCAATATTCGGCCGTTCGTGGAATGCGCAAATGGACACCCGGGTATGGATTCCCGCACTATTCGCCGGTCGAAAGGGGTGCGCAGCCTGCCCGGTGGGGGGCGGGTGCTGCAAGGAGCGGGGTCGGCTGCCCATGGACAACCTGCTGAAGCGGTATGACGTGCTCTGGACGGTGGTCATCTTTCTTCTGATGATTCCGCTCATGCGCTTCGAGGTCTTCAGCCTCATCGAAGACGAGTTGCTGTCCTGGCGGCATCTTCTGCGCTGGCAGATTGCGGATACTCAGACGACGACGTTCTCTGCTAACGATATTATCCTGGTGCGTACGGACGAGGCCTTCTACTCGGAATATGGCGGCTTTCCCCTGCGGCGTGCCGACTACGGCAAGTTGGCGCGAAACCTGGCAGAGCTCGATGCAAGTGTTGTCGCGGTCGACGCCCTGTTCGATTATCCAAATGCCTATGGCGAAGATCCGGAAACGGCTGCGATGTTCGCGGAGGCGGGCAACGTGGTTCTTGTTTCCAAGGCCACCATCGACACGGATGGTCGGCGTCCGCTCGGGCTCACCTATCCTGTGAGCGCGCTGCGCGATGTCTCCCGTTCCGGCTACTCGAATGTTGCCTCCCAGAGCCGAGTGCGGACCCGCATCTCACGCCTCCGCGTGTTCCCTGAGCTGACTGCACGCCAGGACGGCTGGCCCTTCGCGATCATGGCGTTGGCCATGCATCTCGGCGTGGAGCCTGAATTAGAGGATGGTCGCCTTATCATCGGTGATATCGACGTGCCGCTGCATCGCGGCCTGGATCTTATGATCGACTTCCCGGAACTCCCAGGCGGCACGCGGTTCCTGTCACAGTCCTATGGCTTTTCGGCCATGGACATTCTCAATATGAACGCAATGCGTCCGGACGAGATTCGTGATCTGCGTCTGGACGTGGCGGGCAAGATCGTCATCATCGGTGACACTTCACAGGCGGCAAACGATATTTTCGACACCCCCGTGGGCCAGGTCTATGGGGCAGAGATAATCGGCAACACCATGCATACCCTGCTGCAGCGGGCGCCCATTCGTCCTGCCCATTTCACGGTCGAGATCCTGCTGCTGTTGGCGTTTGGTGCCCTGATCCTCTCCTCTTCACTGATCCGCACCGCGCCGACTCGAGTCCTGGCGACGCTGCTGCTGTTCGGCGGTTACCTGACGTTCGGGATCCTGCTGTATGGGCTTGCGGGAATCATGATCGCCATGACCTACACTCTTCTGGCGGGTCTGATCGGGGTGGTTCTCATCAGCCTCAGGTACTTCCTGACGGTAGATGAGTCCCTCGCGCTTTCGAATCGCGAATCTGCAGAGAGCAATCGCATGCTGGCGCTGGCGCTACAGGGGCAGGGGCAGCTCGATATGGCGTTCGACAAGTTCCGCAAGATTCCGCTGGATCCCGGCGTCGCGGATCTCGTCTATAACCTGGCGCTGGACTTCGAGCGCAAGCGCCACTTCAACAAGGCAGTATCCGTGTATGACTACCTGAAAGCCTGGAAGGCCGACTACCGGGACGTGGAGGAGCGTCGCAAGGGAGCGCAGGCAGCCGTCGACAACCCGATGAAGGGCTCGGGCGGAACCCTCATGCTGACGACCGGCGGCACCGAAAAGCCCATGCTTGGCCGCTATGAAGTCGAGAAGGTACTCGGCCAGGGTGCCATGGGTGTCGTCTATCAGGGGCGTGATCCGAAGATCAATCGGGTGGTCGCCATCAAGACCCTGTCGCTGGAGGCGGAATTCGAAGGCGACATGCTCGAGGAGGTCAAGGAACGCTTCTTCCGGGAGGCGCAATCTGCCGGTCGACTCAATCACCCCAACATCGTCGCCATCTATGACGCCGGAGAGGAGCAGGACCTCGCCTACATCGCCATGGAGCTCCTCAAGGGCAAGGACCTCAGCGCGAACACGGATCCGGAGTCGTTGCTGCCGCTGCCGACAGTGCTCGACATCATGATCCAGTGTGCGGATGCGCTGGATTATGCCCATCGACAGAATGTGGTCCATCGGGATATCAAGCCCGGCAACATCATGTACGACCAGGATTCAGGCAAGGCGACGCTCACTGACTTCGGTATCGCCCGTATCACCGATGCCAGCCGCACCCGGACCGGGACCGTGCTAGGGACGCCGAATTACATGTCGCCTGAACAGGCGCTCGGTGAGCACGTCGACGGGCGCTCCGACCTGTTCTCGCTGGGTGTCGTTCTGTATCAGCTGTCCACCGGGTTCCTGCCCTTTCATGCGGAGTCGATGGCGAGCCTCATGTACAAAATCGTCAACGACAAACATCCGGACCCGGCGGTGTACCGCCCCGATCTGCCGACTGGGCTACGCAAGATCGTGCACAACGCACTCGGCAAGAATCCCGGCAAGCGCTACCCGACCGGAGCCAAGTTTGCAGCCCATCTGAGACTGTTGCGTGATCGAGTGGGCGGGGAGCGCAAACAGGCATGAATCTGGGTGATCGCATCAGTGTGGGTGGACTTTCGGATACCGGCCAGCTGCGGGACCACAATGAAGATTGCATCGGTCATCGGGTCGACATCGGGCTGCTGGTGCTCGCCGATGGCATGGGGGGATTGAAGGCAGGGGAAGTTGCGAGCGCCATGGCGGTGGAGGTGATCACCGCGGAACTCGAGGCCGAGTTGAAGAGCGTCACCCCCGGTCGTCACGATGACGCCAGCGGCTATGCGCTGGAATCGCTGGCAGTGGGTCGCGCCATCCTCAAGGCGAATGCCAGCATCTACGGTGTCGCTCAGAGCCAGCCCCAGTGCGCGGGCATGGGCACCACGCTGGTCGTGGTCCTGTTTTACGACAATCGGCTCACGGTCGCCCACGTCGGCGATTCCCGTCTTTATCGCCTCCGCGAGAACGAACTCGAGCAGGTCACCCTCGATCATTCTCTGGTGCAGGAACTCGTGGACCGCGGCTTCTATACTCCAGAGGAGGCGCGTCACGCGACCAACAAGAACATCGTGACGCGTGCCCTGGGCATCGGGCCGGAAGTGAACTTTGATATGCAGGAGGAGGTGGCGCTGCCAGGAGACATCTTTCTGCTGTGTTCGGATGGCCTGAACGACATGCTCGAAGACGCCGAGATTCGTGACATCGTCATCGAGAATCGGAGTAATCTGGATGCAGCAGCAGAGCAGTTGGTCGCGGCGGCCAACGCCGCAGGCGGTCGTGACAACGTCTCTGTGCTCCTGGCTCGCATTGATCGGTCATTTCCGGTCAACAGCGGTTGGTTTCGCCGGCTGGTGAGCTGGTTCGACTGAACTCAAATACGGCTACGGGAAACGAGGCATGGCGGGAAAACTCATCCTCAACTTCAACGACCAGACCGTGGGCGAATACCCGCTGGACAAGGAAACCCTGGTGATCGGTCGGAGACCGGAATGCGACATCCACGTCGACAATCTGGCCGTGAGTGGACGCCACGCGCGGGTGATCACGATCGCCGGGTCGTCCTTTCTGGAAGACCTCGACAGCACGAACGGAACCCTCGTCAACGGGAAGAAGATCGGCAAGCACCCGCTTTCGGACGGTGATCTGATCACCATCGGCAAGCACTCCATGCGTTTCATGCTGACAGCGGAGCCCAGGGACAAGGCTGGTTCGGACAGCTTCGCCGAAACCATCGTCATCGGCGCAGACCAGACCAGCGCCCTGCGCCAGGCCGCCACCGACAGCGAAGCAGCCCAGGCCCGTCAGGCGGATGCCGACACGCGTGATGCTGCTCCGCCCTCGGGGGCCTCGGCGAATATCGGTCCGGCACGTGTGCGCCTGCTCACCGACAGTGGCCCAGGCAAGGAGATGCCATTGAGCAAGGCACTGACCACGCTCGGACGGCCCGGCGTCCAGGTTGCGGCCATCTCGCGGCGTCACAATGGGGACTTCATCGTCCATGTGGATGGTGGCGCGAACAACGCCGCGAGGCCAATCGTCAATGGCAGCGTGATCGGGGTGACGTCACAACTGCTGCATGATCAGGACACCATCGAGATCGCGGGCGTCAAGCTGCAATACCTGCGTGGTTGAGCCGCCCCGGCGGCAGGGGAGGCCGACTGTGGTTCTGCGGCACTGTGAATGCGTGCCGCGTCACACGTTTGCTGGAACTCCCGTTCCAACGTCAAAGGTTCGCTGCCTCGGATAGCCGATGTGGTTGAGGGCTGCGGACACCATCATTAGCATCGGGCGGATCGCCTGATCGTCCCGGGGGGGATCGAGTCATGGCAGCAGGGGTTTCCGTACCTTCAGCGCACATTCGCCGATGCCGTCGTGTGCACGTACCGTTCCTGCTGGCCCTTGTGATCGCATTGGCTGGCTGCGCTGCGTTCGATCCGCGGCCGGCCCCGGATGCCGATGCGGTTCTCAGCACACTGCAGCAGGACCTTGAGCCGCTGCTCGCTGAAGGCGATCTCGAGGGCGCCCTTGCGCGCGTCGACGCTGCCATCGACCGGCATCCCTGGATGGCCGAACTCTACGCTGAACGAGCCTTGTTCGCCCTCGACCTGGGCCGAGCGGAGCATGCCGCAAGCGATCTGCGCTACGCCATAGAACGTGCAGCCGTGGCCGGTGCGCCGGATCAGGCTGAGGCCTATGGTGAGGTGCTCGCGGAGATTCTCGAACAGCCGCCGGAGTGGGTGGAGCAGGCGGCCGCGGCGGCCGAGGCCCTGCCCGAAAACGAGGCAGCCTTCGACGCCCTGGAGTTCTGGGATGCCCTGCGCCAGGAGGCGATGGTTCTGGCCACCGAGGGTGACCTGCAGGGCGCCATGGACCTGCTGGAGCAGGCGCTGGACGTGGCTGAAGAGATGTTCGGGCCGGAGCACCGGCTCACGGTGGAGAGCATCCTCGATCTGGCGGACGTGTCCTTCGCTCTGAATGATCTCGGCGGTGCGGAAGCACTGTTGACGTTCGCCACGGAGCGGTCGCGGATGCGGCCCGGCCCGGGACACCCATGGACGTTGGATATCCAGGCGATGCTGGCAGACCTGTACGAGTCCACGGGCCGCAACGAGGACGCTCTGGATGTGACGCTGGATGCCGCAGGGGAGGCCGCAGACGCGCTGGGCATGGATGCCGTCGAAGTGCTTGATCTCGAATTTCTGGTGGCGCAAAGGCTGGAAGCGCGAGGCAAGTATTCGATGGGGGCCGAACGCCTCGAAACGACCTGCGAGCGTATTGGAAACCGCTATGGCCACTTCCATCCGCGCACTGCACACTGCCTGGAACAGTACGCGATCCTGCTCGGTCGCGGCGGGGATCTGGACGGCGCCCGGGACAGCTTCGGTGCGGTGCTGGCCATCCGCCGCGGTGTGCTCGGTTCCGGCCATGAGGAGACCCTGCGCACACGTCTGGATCTGGCGACGATTGAGATTCGCCTCGGTGCCTATGGCGACGCGGGCGAAGCTCTCGATGCCCTGGTGGGAGACGTGCCCTTCGATTCTGAGCTCTATCTGTCCGTTATTGAAGCTCAGGCGCAGGTTCGGCTCGAAACCGCTGACTTCGATGCCGCGGAGATGTTGGCCCAGGAGGTGCTCGACGCGCGCGTGCAGACACTCGGCGACGACCATCCGCTCGCCCTCGACGCGCTGAATCTGCTTGGAGCGATCTACCAGCGGGCCGGCAAGCTGGCCGCTGCCGAAGACACGTGGACGGCGGTAGTGGCGGGCTATCGGCAACGCTACGGGCTTGAGCATCTGGCCACGCTGACTGCGATGTCCAACCTCGGTGTGGTGCAGGAACAACAGGGCGCATTCGACCGCGCCGAACCGCTGCTGCGCACGGCGATGGAAGTCTCCGATCGGATGCTTGGGCCGGCCCATCCTCAGACCTTGAACAGCATGAATAATCTCGCGCTGCTGTACGAGAGTCAGGGTAACTTCAGCCGCGCTGAGCCGCTCTATCTGTTGCCCATCGAGGTGCTTGCGAGCACCGTTGGCGAGCATCACCCGCGCACCATTGCGGTTCGGAATAACCTGGCGTTCCTCTACATGATGGAACGCAACTATCGCCAGGCGGCTGAGCTCTTCGAGGACGTGCATGCTGCATGGGTGGCTACGCTCGGAGCGGATCACCCGGACACGCTGCGTGGTCTCAACAACCTCGGCCGTGCCTATCGCGAGCTCGGGCGCCTCGACGAAGCCGCGGAGCGCATCGAGACTGCACTGGATGGACGGCGTGCCCGCTTCGGATCCCGCCACCCGGACGTGGTGCGCTCGCTTATCGACCTGGGCGTACTGCGGCGGGATCAGGGTGAATTCGGTGAAGCAGAGACGCGGCTGCGGGAGGCGCTGGAACTGGCTGAAGCGGTTCTCGGAGGCGAGCATCCCTATTCCTTTGAGGCAGTGAACGCCCTCGCCGACGTGCTCGAGATGGGCGGTCGAATCGATGATGCGTTCGACCTGCGTCGCGTGGGATTTGAGCGCCGGACCCGATTCTTCGATCGCGTGCTTTGGGTCACCAGCGACAATGCCCGAGAAGGCTACCTGCGCCTGCACCGCAACGAACTCGATCGCTACCTGCGGCTGCTGCCGGAGATGTCGGCCGGCGTGGCGGCGCGCGAGCTTCTCGATGTGTCGCTGCAGCGCAAAGGGCTGCTGCTGAAGGTGACGTCCGAGATTCGTCAGATCGCCAGTCTGGGGCTTGATCCGCAGATGGCCCGGCTCGCGGATGCGTTGACCGATGCCCGGGAGGAGCTTGCGGCGCTGACCCTGGCAGGGCCGGGCGATGCGGATCCTGATGGCCACCTGGCGCGGATCCGGACACTGGAGAATCATGTCGGCAACCTGCAGGGCGAGCTCGGCCGGGCCAGCCTGCGCTATCGGGAAGCCATCGCGGCGTTGTCTGTGGACGATCTCGTCAGCCATCTGCCGGAGGGCGGGGCGCTGGTGGACTTTCTCGTCTATCAGCGTGACGACGGCGAGCAGGGGCTGCTCGCGGGCGTTCTGCAGCGCCGCGGGGGTGCAGCTTCGCCCAGCCTGACCCTGGTGCACTACGACGACCTGGCGCCCATCACGGCGCTGATCCAGGAATTCCGAGCCATCATTCAGGACGTGGACGCCCTGGACGACGACGTCAAGGACGTGGGCATGGATGTCTACGACGCCCTTTGGCAACCGGTTGCCCAACACCTTCTTGGAGACGGCCCGGTTTATCTCGTTCCTGACGGTGTGCTCAATGTCCTTCCCTTCGACGCCATGGTCGATGGGGAGGGCCGGTTCCTGCTGGAAACCACTGATGTGTACCTGCTGTCGTCGGCTCGGGATCTGGTGCCATCCGCAGTGCCGCCCTCCGGAGGACGCTTCGTCGTGTTCGGCGGACCGGACTACGATACCGAGGAGGCCGCGGGACCGGAGGTGCTGGAGCAGGCCCGGCGCCGCAGCGCGGCGCGAGTCGCCCTGGCAGAGCAGGTGGAAAACGACAACGTGGTCAATGCATCGGCCATCGCAGCGGCAGGCACCAGAGGATCACGGTCAGCCCGGTTCGAGGCGATGCGGGGCGTGACCCTGGGCGATTTGGATTCACGCTCAGCGGCGGAACTCGCGAGCTTGCGCGCCGCGTCCAGGGGACTTCGCGGACTGAGCTTCTCGCCGTTGCCCGGAGCCGAACTGGAGGGCGAACTTATCGGGCGGCAGGTGGAGGATGCCCAGCAGAGCTACCTGCTTTATACGGGCAGTGCTGCCGAAGAGCAGGTTCTGAACAATCTCGACGAGCCACCGCGGGTCCTTCACATGGCGACCCACGGATTTTTCCTGCAGGCCGACGAGGAACTCCGTCGGCGCCTGCTGCGCACCCAACGCAGCCTGGATGTAGCCGTACCACCCCCTGGAGACAATCCGCTGCTACGTGCCGGTCTCGCCTTCGCGGGTGTGAATTCCAACGCGCCGTTTCTCGGTGAGATCGATACCCGCAACGACGGCATCCTCACAGCTCTGGAGGTGCTCGGCCTCGATCTCACGGGTACGCAACTGGCCGTACTTTCGGCCTGCGACACAGGCATCGGCGAGATTCACGAGGGAGAGGGCGTCTATGGCCTGCGCCGGGCTTTCCAGGAAGCCGGAGTGAGGCAGGTGGTCACCTCGCTGTGGGAAGTCAGCGACGTGGGAACGCAGGCGTTGATGACTGCATTCTACGAGCGCATGTTCAGCGGCATGGAGCCGCGAGACGCCTTCCGGGCCGCGCAGCTGGAGTTGATGGAGTCGCCACGCTGGGGATACCCGTTTATCTGGGGAGCATTCGTCCTCGTCGGGAATTGAAAGTTGTGTTCACAATCGCTTCAGACAGGGGCATGCCATAATGCGATAAGAGCGGATATGCCCGCATACGGAACCAGGAGGCAATCCATGTCGACATCAATGAAATTCAGCGCGTTGGCGCTTGCGGTGGTGCTCGCACTGGCAGCCATGACGGCAGAAGCGAGCGGGCCCGTGGCGCGCGTGATGGACATAGAGGGCACCATCGAATTTTCGCGGGACGGAGAACGCTGGCAGTCGGTGACGCGCGCCAAGTACCTGTTCCCCGGCCAGCAGGTGCGGTCTGGTCGTGACAGCAGGGCCCGCGTCATCAACCAGGCCTCCGGCGAGATTCGCGAGCTTGGCGAATCGACGACTATCGTCGTCGAAGACGGCGACCTGCAGGTGGTTGCAGGTCGCAATTTCGGTGTCGAGCAGCAGAGCCGGGGAGGATTCTGGCAGGCCATGCGGAACAAGTTCGCAACGACCCAGCGCTACACGACGGTTCGTCGCAGCGTGCGCAGTGCGGACGATCAGCCGCAGGTGGATACCGCCCGCAACATCAGCGTCGGTGGATCCTGGCCGGACCTGGTCTGGTCCAACGCTGGGCCCGAGTACGCCTATCGCCTCACCGTTGGAGAGGAGACTTTCGACATCGCGCCGGCCTCCACAAGCGAGATGATCCGCTTCAAGCTGCCGGAGATGGAGGCGGGTGAATACGCGTACAAACTGGAAGTCATGCTCGACGGAGAGGCCGTCTACAGGCCCCGCCGTGAAAGCACGCTCACTTGGCTCGATGACGAGCAGGCAGCGGAAGTGAAGGCGGGGCTGGAGGCCATGAAGAACGACCCTGTGCGCAACGATCCGTTCATGATCGCGGATTTCTATGAGGAGCAGGGATTGCTTGTGGCGGCGCTGGACACTTATCGCGATTTCTTCCGGGATCATCCTGACGAGAACGATATGAGGCCCTTCCTGATCAAGGCCTACCATGATCTCAGGCTTTTGGACCTCCGGGAGAAAGAAGCCATCACCTACAACACCATTGACATGATGGGTAGTGCCCCCTGACACGATCGTCGGGTGTGGCGCAGAACGCCGCCGGTTCCGCAAGGAGCCGTGCGGCGTTCTCATTTCCGGGGTTTGAAACCGCACAGATGCAAGGCGGTATGCGAAGATAACGACGCGAATAGTACGGGCTGACGGGGGAGCCATGGGGGGATTGTGCAAACGTTGGGACGTGGCGGCGGTAGTGCTGCTGTTCCTGCTGGCCGCGGTCGCAGAACGGCTGGAGCTGTTTTCGGCAGTGGAAGAGCAGACGGTTTCCTTTCGGCAGATGTTGCGAACCCAGCAACCCTTTCCCAACGACGTCATCACTTTCGTGGTCCAGGACGAGCACTTCTTCGATGCCTATGGCAGCTGGCCGCTGCGCCGGACGGATCTCGGGCAGATTGCGGCCAATATCTCGGCGCTCGGCGCTCGCGTAGTAGGCCTCGACAACCTGTTCGATTTTCCATCCTCCTACGGCGAGGACGAACCCGCGGCAGCATTGCTGCAGCAGGCAGGAAACGTCCTCACCGTATCCCAGGGACGGGTCGAGGATGGGGTGATGGTGGGTATCAACTATCCCGTCGAGCCGCTGCGCAGCGTTGTACGAAGCGGCTATACCAATATTCAGTCCACAAGTCAGATCATCGAAAGCATGTCACGACTGCGGCTCTACCCGGAGGCCACGGCTTTCGAGGACGGATGGCCGTTCGCGGTGCAGGCGGTTGCGATGTACCTCGGTGAAGCGCCGGAACTGCGTGATGGTACGTTGCATTTCGGTGATGCGCTGGCGGTACCCATTCCCGCCGACAACGAACTGCGGATCGACTTCCCGCCGCTGTCTGCAGGCGCATCGGGCTACGTGGACACCTTCGCGCTGTCTGCTCTGGAACTGCTTGATCTGGAGTCGCTCAGTGAGGACGAATTGCGTGAGCTCCGGTTCTGGATGCAGGACCGCATCATTGTTTTCGGGGATACGTCCGAGGTCTCTCACGATTACTTCGCGACGCCCTTGGGGCGTCTTTACGGTGTGGAGATCATCGCTGCGT
Source organism: Gammaproteobacteria bacterium (assembly GCA_007694905.1). Lineage (GTDB taxonomy): Bacteria > Pseudomonadota > Gammaproteobacteria > Pseudomonadales > Azotimanducaceae > SLTB01. The sequence goes on from REEU01000157.1 coordinate 94,454, forward strand.
CGATCTCGACCCTGCTCGCGGGCGGCCCTCTGCACCCGGCCGGAGGCTGGGCATCAGCACTGATCGCGCTGCTGGTCCTTGCTGGTCTCCTGGCGACGGCTGTCTCCGCGAATCCCGGTACGCGGGCAGCGGGCGCCGCTGCTGTGTTGCTGGTGTGGGCGACGTTCGCGGTGTGGAGTTACGTCTCGCTGGGAATCATTTTCGCCATGGCCTACGTCGCGTCTGCGCTGATTCTCGGCTACCTGCTCATCAATCTCCGGTTCTACCTGCAGGAGCGGAGTCAGAAGGCTCTGATCCGCGATGCCTTCGGCCAGTACCTGTCGCCGAAGGTCGTGAGCATTCTAGTCAAGGATCCTTCCCGTTTGCGCCTCGGCGGTGAGCGCAGAGAGATGACTGCGTTCTTTTCGGATGTTGCCGGCTTTTCGACGATTTCCGAGCAACTCACGCCCGAAGAGCTGGTTTCACTTCTGAACGAGTACCTGACCGCCATGTGCGACATCATTTCGGAGTACGAGGGTACCGTGGACAAGTTCGAGGGCGACGCCATCATCGCCTTCTGGGGGGCGCCGCTCGAGCAGCCGGACCATGTTCGCAGGGCCTGTTTTGCCGCGATCGACATGCAGCAGCACATGCGCAGGTACCGCGAGCAGCTGAAGTCGGAGGGACGCCCCGTTCTGCACGTGCGGATCGGCATGAACACCGGCGACATGCTCGTCGGCAATATGGGGTCGGCCCAGCGCATGGACTACACGATGATGGGTGATGCCGTGAATCTGGCCGCACGGCTTGAGGGAGCCAACAAGTTCTATGGCACCTACACGATGATTTCAGAGAGCACCTATGTTCAGGTAGCGGACGCGGTGGAAGTACGTGAGCTCGACCTGATCCGGGTGGTGGGTCGCCGCGAGCCGGTGCGAGTCTACGAGCTGCTTGGTCGCAAGGGGCAGCTCGCGTCCGAGCAGGCTGAGATCGCCCAGCGCTACGGCAGCGCGCTGGAAGCTTATCGGGCGAAAAACTTCCATGCCGCGATCGAAGGTTTCCAAGCGGTGCTCGAACTCGATCCCGACGACGGGCCGGCGCTGACTTATGTGGAGCGCTGCCAGATCTTCCTCGAGGAACCACCTGCGGAGGACTGGGACGGGGTATTTCAGCTGACGGGTAAAGGTTAAGCGGGATGTTAGCCACGCCCTCGAATCGGAGGGCTGTGGGAGACTGCAGGCGCCGCAGGCGACGCAGCGATTTCGGACTGATCCAGAACCCAGGCATAGCGCCAAGAGCTCGGCCCGTCCGCGCTGCGCGTGGCCTGGGCTCTCCCACAGAACGACGCCCCTACGAAACTTCGAAGAACCCGGCAATGGCTGAAGCGTTTGGCGCTCTCGCGCTACAATCCGCGCCCGCAATGATCCGGAGGCGGCATGATTCTGCAGACAGCCATCGAACAGAAACTCATCGACGCACTGGCGCCGATCTACATCGACGTGGTCAACGAGAGCGGCAGTCACAGCGTTCCGCCCGGGTCGGAGACCCACTTCAAAGTCGTGCTGGTTGCGGACACCTTTACGGATCAGCGGCTGATCGCGCGTCATCGCCGGGTCAACGGCGTCCTCGCCGAAGAGCTGGCTGGTGGCGTTCATGCGCTGGCCCTGCACACCTATACCCCGGAAGAGTGGCAGAGCCGCTTCGGTGAGGTTCCCGAATCCCCGGCCTGCCTGGGCGGGGGCCGACGTGGCTGAGCCCATCTGGGTCGCTACGGGTTATCGCTTCTTCCCGGTAGCAGAGTGCGAGACCTTGCGCGATGCGGTGGAGAATCTGGCGGCAAAAGCGGGGCTGCTGGGGACCGTGCTCATCGCGGAGGAGGGGATCAACTTCAGCGTGGCGGGAGCGGCGCAGGGCCTGGATGCCTTCGAATCCGGCCTGACCGAGCTGTGTGGGCGGTTGCCGCTGCTGCGGAGTCCTGCGCCCGACGGGCGTCCGTTCCGACGTCTACGCGTGCGTCTGCGCCCTGAGATCGTGGCCCTGGGCCCAAGCGAGGGCCCGCTCGACTTTGCACGCGCCAGCCGCGTCGATGCCGACGCCTGGGAGCAGCTGCTCGACGATGCCGCGGTCCCCGTGATCGACGTCCGCAACCGTTACGAAGTCGCCGTGGGGCGCTTCGACGGTGCCCTGGATCCTGGTACAGACAGCTTCCGGGAGTTTCCAAAATGGGTGGAGGCGAATCTGGATCCGCAAACCACACCGGAAGTGGCGATCTACTGCACCGGCGGGATTCGCTGCACCAAGGCCGCTGCCTGGATGCGCGGCCGCGGATTCAACCAGGTGCACGAGCTTGCGGGCGGTATCCTCGGCTATCTCGCGGCCAGGTCGGAAGCGTTGAGCCGCTGGCGGGGCGAGTGTTTCGTCTTCGATGATCGCGTCGGTCTCGGTGTGGGGCTCGAGCCCGGAGAGCTGGTGGCCTGCCGCGTCTGCGGTGACCCGCTTGCGTCCGAGGTGGTCCGCGGTCCGGATACCCCGGTTTCCTGCAGCAGGAGCCATTGCCCTGCGCGTGACGATCACGCACTCGACGAGGAGCAACCCGCATGAACTTCGATCAGTTCTCCATGGCTGGCAAGACGGTTTTGGTCACCGGAGCGTCCAGCGGCCTTGGACACCACTTCGCCGGGCTCCTTGCGGCTGCAGGCGCACGCGTGTTGCTCGCCGCACGGCGCATGGACAAGCTGCTTGCCCGCATCGAGGAGCTTCGTGGGAAAGGACATGATGCTGCCTGCATCGAGATGGACGTGCGTAACGGCGAAAGTGTCCGCAACGGGTTCGCGCAGGCCACCGAAGCGTTCGGGATGCCGGACGTGGTGATCAACAACGCTGGCATGGAACCCGGCGTGTTCACGTACATCACCCTGGAAGAGGATGACTGGGACGCCGTCATCGAGACCAATCTCAAGGGTGTCTGGCTCGTCTCCAGGGAAGCATCGCGGCTCTGGATCGAGCAAGGATGCGGCGGCAACATCGTCAATATCGCCAGCATTCTCGGGTTCCGGCAACAGAAGGGCGTGACCCCCTATGCGGTGTCCAAGGCCGGCGTGCTGCAGCTCACCCGCCAGATTGCGCTCGAAGGTGCCCGCTACGACATTCGCTGCAATGCCCTGGCCCCAGGCTATTTCCTCAGTTCCGTGAGTTCCGCCTTGCTTGAGAGCGACGCCAACGAGGCCTTCGTCCGATCGATCCCCCAGCGCCGTACCGGCGAGATGCAGGATTACGATGGCGCGCTGCTGCTGCTGGCCTCGGAGGCATCTGCGCATATGACCGGCCAGAGCATCGTGGTGGACGGTGGCCACGTGGTGAGTTCTCTGTAGGCATGCCTGTGTGGTCAGCGTGCGCAGGCGCCGCCCATCAGGCTTCGGCACGGGATTCCATCTGCGCATAGTGACGTTCCTTGGCGTCATACATGCGGGAATCCGCCACGGCGAGGACTTGGTCCGGCGGTGCGTCCAGGGAGCTGGCGATGCCGATGGAAACCGTCGCCTTGTACATGTCCTGCTGATCTGCTGGTCCCAGGGCCAGCGGACTGAGTTCCAGCTTGCGGTGAATCCGGTCGGCGATGTCCTCTGCGCCCTCCGGCTGTGCATTGGGACACAGGATGACGAACTCGTCGCCCCCCATGCGCGCGAGGGTATCCTCGCGACGAACACACTCTGCCAGGATACGGGCGACATGGACGATCACCCGGTCGCCGGCTTCGTGGCCCCAGGTGTCGTTGAGCGGCTTCAGGCTGTTCACGTCGGCCACCAGCACGCAGAAGTCGATCTGAGGTGCCGAGGTGGCATTGCGGATGGCATCCGCAAGCGCCGCATCGAGCACCTTGCGATTGCCGATCTGCGTGAGCGGGTCGGTATTGGCCAGTTCCTCGAGCTCCCGGGACAGGCGGCGATTGTCGATGGCGGTGCTGATTTGGCTGCAGAACACGCTCAAGACCTCAACTGAGCGTGGGGCGAGATCGGCGCCCTGAATGACAAGATGCCCATAGGCATGGCGGCTGCGATCCGGCATCTCCAGGAACTGCCAGCCGCCGTGCTGAGTCTGGTTGGCGGTGACGGTTGCGTTACCCTTTGCTGCCAGCAGCAGCGAACGCAGCGTCGACCGGACGCTGTCGCCAAGCAGCTGCGCATTGCCGGTAATCAGCCGCTGCAGGTCCGGTGCGATGCGCAGAAACGCCCTGTAACGCACGTCACCCAGGCGATCCCCATGAATGATGATACCGAAGCCATGGTCGGGAAACAGTTCGCCGAGCTGGCCTAGGGATGTGGTCAGGAGTTCGTCGATGTCATCGGTGCGGTGAATGGCAACGGAGGAGGCGAACAGCGCGCTGAGCGTTAATGCATGGCCCTCTGTTTCGGTACTCACCGCGGCGAGCTGGTCATTGACGGCGCGTAGCTCACGATTGTGCCGGTGCACGCGGCGTTCGAGTTCGCTGATCATGCGATCGCCTTCGTCCGCCGCGGCTGCCATGCTCGGGTCTGTCGTGGCGTACGGCCCGCCGAGGACGAGCAGGCGATGAATGATCGCGAAGGTGAGCAGCAGGACGCAGCCAGCGCTCAGCAGATACGTGCTGCTTTCCGTGATGATCGGTGTCACGAGCCAGCCGCCGCGATAGCCCGCCATCAGGATGATCCCCAGCAGCAGGATGCTCCACGTGAACGTCAGAATCCGCGCGGTAGGATCACCTTGCCGCCAGCGGATCGCGGCGGCCACAAGCAGTACGGGTGTTCCGAGCAGTGAACTGGCCAGAGCCAGCGGATACAGCCATGCCAGCGGGGCGAATGGAACGGTGAGCACACTGATGCTGATGAGTGCTGCGAACCCGACCACAACCCGATCGAGCATTGGATTGGCTCGCGGCAGGATCAGGGCATGGCGGGTGAAGAGCATTGCCGCCAGCCCGGAGGCGAGAACCGCTGTCAGATAGAGTCGGTGGGAGGGTATTCCTGCCAGGCCTGGGGCAAGGTCGGCAAGGAGCCCCTGCCCGAGCAAGTGGTGTGCGACGGTGGCGCCCGTGAACAGGCTCAGATAGAGCACACTTCGGCTGCGCAGTACAGCGAACAGCAGCAGGTTGAGCATGGCCAGCGGCAGCATGGCGCCGAGGAACAGGGTATCCCTGACAGCCTCGCGGACCCGGTGACCTTCAAGCGCCGCATCATTGAGCAGCCACCCGTTCACGGCCAGATTGCCTTGCGTGCGAGCACTGAGCAGGAGCTGGTCGCGGCGGCCATCGTAGTCCGTGACATGGAAGCCGAGTCCGCGTGCCGTGCGCTGTGCAGGCGGATCGTTGCCGGCAACGATCCAGCGGTCCCGCTGCCGGCCGTCACGCAAGCGGACCAGACTGACCTCGTCGAGCAGAGCGGGTTCCACCACCACATGGAACGACGCCTGATCCGCCATGGCGGGTGGCGGCTGAAGCAGGAACCACGCCTGGGCACGGGTATAACCGAACCGGGCCTCGTGGCCGGCAAGCCCTCGGAAAGCGCCGGTGCCGACGAGCGCCGCAACGGCCTCGGCATCCAGCGCAGCCTCCCGGTCCATGAACAGGCGCGCATGCCCGGCAATGGACACACGGTCGTCCTTCGTAAGCGGAGGCTCTGCACAACCCGAGAGACCGAAGAGGAGGGCGGTGATGAGAACCATCCATGCTGTCTGCGCCCGGCCTGCGGCGATCATGGCGCGCCGTCTGAACCGGTGGTCCCGCAGAGGGTCACGGCTGGGAGACAGGTGCTTCGAGGCCACCGACGAGGTAGTCGAAGAACCGCAGCAGAGCGGCGTCTCCGTTTGCTGCGCGGAGATTGCCGAAGGCCGTGTCGCGCCAGCTGCCCGTGCCGGCAAAGCTTTGCACCATCAGCGTCCAGCCATAGAGATAGCGGCTCCTGCGGACATCTGCGGGCAGTTCGGGCAGAGCCTCCGCCAACAGGGTATCGAAGCGCTGGGCGATTTCGTGAGGGTCCTTGTTGAGTACAGCCTGGATGTCCGCATTCATGTCCGTCTGCAGGCGGGCGAGAAAGCGGATTGCGGATCGCCCGTAGCCTGGGGTCTTCGTGAGCGCGTCATAGGGTTTCAGTGCAGCCCACATGATCTCGCGTGTGCCGGGAGGCTTGCCAGCTGCGGCCCGTTCTTCTAGCGCCTGCAGAGCAGGCAAACGATGGCTGTCGAGTTCATCCTTGATGAAGCTGATGATGGCTTCGATGATGCCGAGTTTGTTGCCGAAGTGGTAATGGACCGCGGACGCATTGCGGGCACCGGCGGCGGCATTGATGGTGCGCATGGACACCGCGTCGATGCCCTGCTGGGCGAACAGGTCCAGCGCCGACAGGATGAGATTCTGTTTGGTATCGGACCGAGTCCGGGTCGTCGTGTTCAAGCCTGTCTCCCACCGGCCCCTGGCGAAGGGAACAATCGTCCCCACTAGTCTAAAGCAATGGGCAGGGAATGGTTGGGTTGCAGGCCTGGCCGGTGTGATTCAGCCGCCGGACGTGCCACCCGATCGGCCTTCGTCCAACGCCAGTTCGAGATGCTCTTCGAGCATGGATTCGAGTGCGGGCCAGAGGGTGTCGAGGAGCAGCGGTTGCGCGTCCGCAGTGGGGTGGATGCCGTCACGCTGCATCAGGCCAGCATCGGTGGCGACACCCTCCAGCAGAAAGGGAACCAGGGCGACGCCGTGATCTTCGGCAAGGTCGTGGAATATCTGGTGAAAAGCCTCCACGTAGCGCCGGCCATAGTTGGGTGGAATTTGCATGCCTGCCAGGAGCACCAAGGCCCCCGTCTCTTTGGAAGCCGTTACCATTCGACCCAGGTTGGCGCGGATGCGATCGATCGGATATCCTCGAAGGCCATCGTTTCCTCCGAGTTCGATGATGACGATGTCGGGCTGATGACGCTGTAAGGCATCCGGCAGGCGCGCCAAGCCACCACCGGTGGTCTCACCGCTCAGGCTCATGTTCACCACGGCGAATTCCGGGTCCAGCTGCTGCAACCGTCGTTCCAGCAGCCTCACCCAGCCTTGATCGGTTTCCATGCCATAGGCAGCGCTGATGCTGTCGCCGACCACCAGAACGGTGGTGCCGGCACGCAGTGGTGCGGCCCACCCAATGAGCACTATTCCCAGGATCAAGAGCAGGCAAACGCGCATGAATGCAGTCACGAAAGGACCCATGCTGGTGGCTTCGGGTTTGGAAAAGACGGTACGGACAGCGGCCGGACCACTGCAGATACTGGCTGGCGTCGATATCGAAATCAAGCGCGGTGAGAGCGTGGCGCTGGTCGGAGCCTCCGGCTCGGGCAAGACGACGTTGCTGGGACTGCTCGCGGGGCTCGATGAACCCACCTCCGGCAGCATCCACCTCGACGGCCATGAAATCACGGCTATGGACGAGGAGGCGCGCGCTCGAATGCGGGGGCGGCTGGTGGGTTTCGTGTTCCAGAATTTCCAGCTGCTCGCCAGTCTCGATGCCCTCGAGAACGTCATGCTGCCCATGGAGTTGCGCGGTGACGCTGATGCGGCTGCCAAGGCGCGGGAATTGCTCGAACGGGTAGGCCTGGGTTCCAGACTGGACCATCAGCCACGACAGCTCTCCGGTGGAGAACAGCAGCGGGTTGCCATAGCGCGCGCTTTCGCGGCGGAGCCGCAGGTGCTGTTCGCCGACGAGCCGACCGGTAACCTTGATCGCGCCACCGGTGAGCGCATCGCCGATCTTTTGTTCGACCTCAATCGCGAATTCGGCACGACGCTGGTGCTGGTGACCCATGATCCGACCCTGGCCAGGCGCTGTGATCGTTTTCTGGAGATCGATGGCGGTCGACTGCTGCAGGAGTCGCCGGCCAAGGCGCTGGTCGGGGGAGCCTGAGCCATGGACGCGCGGGTTCCCCTTCGGCTGCTGTGGCGGGACTGGAAAGGGGGCGAGTTAAGCTTGCTGGTGGCAGCGTTGATCATCGCCGTCAGCACTGTTTCCGCAATTGCGATTTTCGTCGACCGGCTGCAGCAGGCACTGGTGGTGGAAAGCAGCGCCTTCCTGGCTGCGGATCGGGTCGTGCGGGGTTCGCGGCCGATTTCCGCGGAGTGGGAGCAGGCGGCGCTCGACCTAGGCCTCGACACGGCCCGTACGCTCACGTTCAGTTCCATGCTGTTCGGGCCGGAGCGCAGTCAGCTTGTTTCGGTGAAGGCGGTTTCTTCGGGCTATCCGCTACGCGGCTCCCTGCAGATCGCGGATGCGCCTTTCACGGCGGGGCGTGACACCCATGATCTGCCCGGGCCGGGAGAAGTCTGGCTCGATGGTCGCCTGCTGCCGGCGCTGGACGTCGACCTTGGCGACCGGGTAGAGGTCGGCAATGCCATCTTCGACGTGAGTCGGATCCTGACGCGGGAGCCCGATCGGGGTGGCAGTTTCTTCGACCTCGGACCACGCGTGCTCATGCCCTATGCGGACGTCGAAGCCACGGGGGTCATTCAGCCCGGCAGCCGACTGTCCTACGCCCTCCTGCTGCGAGGCAGTGAGTCAGCCCTGGAGTCCTGGCGTGATCAGATCGGCAACGACCTGAATCCTCACTTCGAATGGGTCGACATCCGCACCGGCAGCGATGCCATCGGCCGAGCGCTGGCGCGTGGCGAGAGCTTCCTTCTGCTTGGCGGACTCCTGGCGGTGATCCTCTCGGGGGTTGCGGTGGCGCTGGCCGCGCATCGGTACAGCCAGCGCCAGCATGATCCGGTGGCGGTCCTGAAGACACTCGGCATGACACCCTCGGAGATTCAGCACACCTATCTCAGCAGCCTGTTGCTACTCGGCGCCTTCGCGACCAGTGTCGGTCTGCTGGCGGGCTGGGGTGTACAGAGCATCGGCTTGATCGCGCTGTCGGACCTGGTGCCCGTAGTGCTTCCGGCCCCGGGCCTGCGACCCTTTCTGGTCGGCGGCATCACCGGCTTCATCTGCCTGCTTGCGTTTGCGCTGCCGCCCCTCCTGCGCCTGCGCGGCGTGAGCCCTCTGCGCGTGATCCGCCGGGATCTCGCCCCCAACGATGCATCCATGGCATTCGCATACCTGTCGGGCCTGGCCGGCAGTCTGATTCTGCTGGTGTGGTATGCGGACTCCCTACAGTTGGCCGGCTGGCTGATTCTGGGCACTTTCGGCACCGTGGTCGTGCTGCTCGGGGTGGCGTATCTGCTGCTGCGCACAGGGCGCATTCTGGGCATGCAGGCGGGCAGCAGCTGGCGCATCGCGCTGGCAGCGCTGCAACGGCGGCGGCGTGAGAACAGCGTGCAGATCGTGGTCTTCGGCATCGCCATCATGCTACTGCTGATTCTGTACCTGCTGCGGACGGCCCTGCTGGAAGAGTGGCGTGGGCAGATGCCGGAAGACGCTCCCAATCACTTCGTTCTCAACATCGCGCCGGACGAGGTCGCGCCGCTGACCGCCATGCTCGACGAGCATGCCACCGGCGCCGACACCTTCTACCCGATGATGAGAGGGCGCATTGTTGCTGTGAACGGCTCGCCGACTGTGGATTCGGAAAGTGACCAGCGCAGTCGCGTCGGGAGCGAGAGGAATCTGAGCTGGACCTGGCAGCTGCCTCCGGGCAATCGCATCGTGGCGGGGCAATGGTGGCTCGAGGGCGAAACGGAGCCACAGGTGTCGCTGGATGCCGACTTCGCCGAGAGTGTGGGGCTCGGCGTCGGGGATCATCTGGTGTTCGACATCGTCGACCGGCAGGTCGAAGCCAGAGTGGCGAGTTTACGGTCGGTGGATTGGGACAGCATGCGTCCCAATTTCTTCATCCTGGCCACACCTGCGATGATGGAGGACCTTCCCGCCACTTGGCTGACGAGCTTCCGCCTGGAGGCAGCCGAGAAGCAGTTTCTGACCAGCCTGCTACGGCGCTTTCCGACGCTGTCCGTCATCGAGATCGATGAAGTGATGGCGCAGGTCCAGCGGATCGTGGAACGGGTCACGCTCGCGGTGGAGGTGGTGCTCATCCTGGTCCTGCTCGCAGGCGCTCTGGTCCTGATCGCCTCGATCCAGTCGAGTATGGATGAACGCTTCCGTGAGTTCGGGCTCCTGCGTGCGCTGGGCGCCGGTCAGCGCCGGATTCTCGGTGCACTTGTGATCGAGTTCGCGGCCCTGGGGCTGTTCGCGGGCATTCTCGCTTCCGTCGGCGCAGAGGTGACCGTGTGGATCCTGCAGGAGCAGATCTTTCAGCTGCCGGGCAGGCTGCATCCTGGCCTGTGGATTGGCGGTCCGGTGCTCGGGGTGCTCCTCATCGGTTCGATTGGTACCATCAGCACCTATAAGGTGGTGCGCACGCCACCTGCGATCGTCCTCAGGGAGACCGGATGACCTCATGACGGAAGTCAGCGAACGACCCGTTGCAGAACGCAATCGACTTTTGCTCCTGATCGGCGCGGGTATCCTTGCCGTCGCAGTCCTGGTCATGTTCCGCACCGGCTTTGACGATACGGTCGACGCGCCGATGGCTGCGGATCTTCCGGACGTGGGCCCGGTTCCAGACTTTGCGTCCATCCAGGACGTTAATGTCATGAAGGAAGCGTTTTTCGACTACCTCCTGCCCGTGATCGAAGCCCAGAACGAATGGATCGAGGACAACCGCGCGTACCTGAAGGATCTACGTGGTCGATTGGAGGCGGGAATCGCTCTGCGCGCCCGTGACCTGACTCATCTCGAGGCGCTCGCCGGGCGTTATCGCGTGACGCTGTCTGCGCCGGTCGGCCTCGCTGAGCTGGACGAGTTGCTGCTGCGCGTGGATATCGTTCCGCCCTCGCTAGCCCTGGCCCAGGCGGCTGCCGAGTCCGGCTGGGGACGATCCCGGTTCGCCCGGGAGGGCAACAATCTGTTCGGTGAGTGGTGCTTCACCGAAGGCTGTGGAATGGTGCCGCAGCGGCGGTTGCCGGGCGCGAGTCACGAAGTCACCCTGTTCGACAGTGTCGGTCATGCAGTGGACAGCTACTTTCGCAACCTCAATTCCCATCCGGCATACGAGGACATGCGGGAATTGCGCGCTGCCTCGCGTGAGGAGAACGGCGTTATTCTAGGCACAGAACTGGTCGATGGGCTCGAGATGTATTCGGAGCGGCGTGGTGCTTATCTCGAGGAATTGCGCCACATGATTCGTATCAACCAGCTGACGCGTCTTGATCTACCTGAGGAACACCTCGACGCCGCCAGCGTCAATCCCTAGGGAATTGATCAGCACTTCCCTAGCCCGCATATCTCAGTGCGCCGTGCAAAGGCGCCATCTCCCAGTGGGATTCT
>REEU01000230.1 GCA_007694905.1 Gammaproteobacteria bacterium
ACCCTGACAGGGGTCCTGCTGCGGGACCGATGACAGGAGTCCATGTGATCATGAAACCCGTCGAGCCAGAACGGCGTGGGACCGAAGCGCCGATAACGGACGCGCGCGACCGCTGTTCCTGACCACGAGTCCCGCGGCTAGCAAACCATAAGGCGGGGTTGCGGCCCGCAAACGCATACGATGGACGCGCTGCCACTTCATACCAACGGAAGGCCTCTCAATCATGTCCTTGAATGCCCCCACACTCTCGACCGTCCGGACACTCCTCGCGCACCACCTGGATGAACACCGCCGACTTCCGGAATCAGCGCGGGCACGTGACCTGGGAGCCGAACGGGCGCTCATTCAGGACTACTCGGGGCGCGTCGTCTACGAACTGCTCCAGAACGCACTGGACCGTTCGAGGGAACGGATCCTCGTCCGCTGGGATCCGGCGTCGCGATGCCTCGAGGTAGCCAACGACGGGCAGCCGGTCAGCGCCTATCCGGGACAGACTCCTCGTCGCAGCGACTTTCATGCCCTGCTGAGCCTGCATTCCTCAACGAAGCGCGCGAAGGAGAGCATCGGGAACAAGGGGGTGGGCTTTCGTTCGGTCTTCGCCGCAGCACCCCAGGTGGAAGTCTGGAGCCGCACGGACGAGGGACAATGGTGGGGCCTGCGCATGCGCCATCCCAGCCAACTGCAACCCGCAGGCGACGTGGCGTGGATGGAGCGGGAGGTCGCGAGCTTCTACGCGCCGGAGCGCCTCGACGACGGAGTGAGCAACCGGTTTTCTGCCTATCAGACCGTGGTCCGCCTGCTCGACGTGCGCCCGGAGCGGGCCCACGTACTCGAGCAGACCGTGCGCGACCTGATGCGGGTTCCGATGCGCTTCCTCGAACACCGCGCACCCCACCCGCACGATCTGCGCATCGTTTTGATGCTCGGCGATGCGGAAGTGGCGCACCGGATCGTCGATAGCGCACAGGAGATGGCGGTCTCCAGCACAGTCACCTTGGCGGTGAGCGATGAGGTGCGACGTGACACCGGGCTCGATCTGGACACCGCCGAGGTCCGTGTCATGGCCTGTACCGTTCCCGCGTTGGACGGGCCAGTCGCGGTCACCGATCCACGCCACGCGGGGCTCTACTGGTCCTACCTGCCCACCGAACAGGATGCCGGCTTCGGCGTTGATGTCCACGCCGACTTCTACCTGAGCAACTCGCGGCGCTCGCTGGCGCTTCGGTCATTGGAACGTGGCGAGGAGGATTCGGCCTCGGACCCCGCTGGCTGGAACCGGCGACTCGTCCGTCGAGCCGCGTCCCTGATCGTGCACGAACTCTGGCAGCGTCCGGAAATGGTCGCTCGTGAGGATTTCTGGGCGTTCGCCCATCCGGCAAGCTGCCGCTGTGAGCATCTGGCCTTCGAGGTGGGGAGGCTATTGCTGGGCGATCTCGACGTTTTCCAGGACCTGATTCGCCGCAGCTTTGCCGAAGCTGGACCGTGGACCTTGCAACGCTATGCCGACTTCTTCTCCGCGCTGGAGGGATGGGCCACCTATGCCTATCAACAGCCGCTTTGTGCCGGTAAACAGCCGAGGTACAAGTGGCTGGAGTCCCTGCTGGAGATCGTCGAGCGTTCCCAGGCGCCGGTCCTGCCCATCGTGGAACAGTCGGATGAAAGTGCCATGGGGCAGCGCGTGGCTGTCGCCCGGTCTCTGATTCGCGGCAAGCAGGGCCAGAAACGCGGTGATGGCGACCGCATTTATCTCCGCCGCTCGCGGGCCGATGCAGAGGCAACGGAGTCGTTGCCGACCGTTGTTCAGGATCAGGGCACCTTCGTGACGGTGTTCGCGCCGCCGGGGATGCAACAAGATGCCACCAGGTATGGACTGATGGACTTCAGCCGCCCGGAGCTGCTGGCCCAGTTGCAGCCCGGCCGGGACGAACGAGAACATCGGGAGCTGCTCAAGGCGGCACTGCGGCTTGCGTGCCACGAGTCGGTGCAGGGCGGTCAGGAATCGGTGCTACAGCGGGCTCAGACCACTCCAGGTGGCCCCGCCTGGCGCCTCGCCCTGGAGGGCGGGACGACCCTGCGGCGGGCGGCACAGAACCTGCGATCCCTGTACCTGCCGACTCATGCGGGCTGGCAACCGGCCCACCGGGTGGTACGGAGCGAGGGCGGCCCCTGGCACAGTCTCGACGAAACCACGCTGGCCGGGGTTCTTGCAGAACTGGCCGGCGAGGGACCGGAGGAACCCTGCCCTCACCTCGATACGGACCGTGTTTGCCTGTTGTTCGGCATCGGCGTACTCCCGCTCGACCGGACCGGCGCGATTGCCGATTGGCCGGAAGTCCCCGCCGCCGTACTCGGGCGCTCGATCCTGCACGCCTGGTCCCGCGACCTCGCCCCGGTCTTCGGCGCGGGTGTCGGCGAGCGCGCGCGGGCGCAGTTGCGCCGGGCCGCATGGATTCATGGCGATCTGGCTGAAGACGCTTCCGCGTCGTTGGAGCCAGGAGTTGGCCCGGGTGCGCCCTACGCTCCGCTGGATCTTTGGTGGCAGTTGCCGCAGTCCGGCTTCCGCACCCGACTGCTGCCGCGTCTGATCGTGCCCAGAGAACCGGCCCTCCCGCAATGGGCACGCGATCTCGGCATCGAGAACCCGCGGGAAGCCCAAGGGGAGGAACGCATTCTGCGCGCCCTGGAGCGCCTGCGCGGCGACCCCGCGGCGAAGGACGACGAGCGGGATCTGAGCGACCTCTACCGGCGCCTGGTCGAAGGGGTCCTGCGACTCGATTCGCCGCCGGCCATTCCCCTCCTGCACCGCCATGTCGACGAAAACGGCGGAACCCGCAGCCTGGAATGGGGCCACGCCGATGACGGGATCTGGCACGATCCGGGCGGCGCTCAGTCGTCAGCCCTGTCAGCCTTTCGCGGGGTACGGGTCTGGGTCTATCGTGGCGCGTCGCGCAGGAACGCGGAAGCACTGGGGCTCATCCACTTCGACCCGGACGAACCCGTAGTCAGCCACGACGTCGACTCAAATCCGTCACTGGCCGAACGGCTTCGTGCTGGCATCTGGGAGGCTCTGCCGGATCTGATGGCGGCCGCCTCCATGGCGCGGGAGGAATTCGACGAGCAAGCCGCGATTCGTAAGCAGGCAGCACTTCAGGTGCAGCACTATGAGCGCGTCTGGGTACGCTGGCATTTTGCCGACAAGGTCGCCGAGCGGGGCCGCGATGACATTGGTGACGTGTTCCTGCTGCCCCTACCCGGGGGCGACAAGGCGATCTGCTTCGACGGCCATGACCTTCCCTTGGTGGAGTGCGCCTTCCCGCTCAGCGAGTGGCTCTGCGACAGTCGCGCGTTCGGCCCGGTGTTCCGCGACGGGCTTTATGCCTGGAGCCGTGTGGGCTCGGATCGTCAGCGCGCCAGTTCCGTCGCGCGGTTTCGCCGTGACCACAACCTCAGCGACGCTGACATTACCCAGTGGCGCTCCCGCCTCCAGGAAGCGCGCCTGGACGATCAGCGCAAGACAGTGTGGCAGAGGCGCATCCTCCAGGTTCTCTCCCGCTTCGGAGCAGTCAAGGACGTCGTTCGGCCGGGGATCGTGGTGACGCCCTCCGTCTGGGAACCCAATGACGCGTCATCCGGGCCGATGTTCCCCGACGTGAGTGAGGAACGTTTGCGACAGGCTCTGCGCACGGCCCTCGAGGACGATCCCCAATTTCGCCTGCTCGTTCCACTGGTCGACTTCCAGACCGCGCACCGCGAGCGGTTCCAGCGTGCACCGCGCCTCCCGTATATCGCCGCGGTCGCGGACAGGAATGGGCGGGGTCAGTGGAACGAGCGCCTCCTGGAGGAGTTGCAAGCAAAGGGGGATGGCGTCACTCCAGAGGACGAGGCCGGCTTCAGCCGACTGCGCTTTGACATCGACCAGGCCCTGCGCGCTCGTTACGGGCTGCCTCCCCTGGACGAACTCACCCCAACCCCCGAGGCATGGTCCTTCGCCCGCGGTCAGATCCCGATCTCAGCCTTGCCGAAGTCCGCCGCCGCCTTGACCTTGCGGCCTTTCGCGGGAGGGTCCCCGGGTGGCCTGCCCCGAACCGCGCTCTCGGAGGAAGACTGGCTGCGCAAGGCACGCCGCAAGGCATCCGGCGGCCGACGCGCCGAGGATGCGGTCCTCGGCCTGGCCCTTCGCCAGGCGCTTGAATGGCGGCAACGCGATGCACAGGGATTCCACCACGCCCTGAACACCGCACTGCCGAACCTGGGCGAAGGCGGCGAAAAGCGTTACGCCACGGTCCAGGATGAAGCGGGGCTGCAGGCCTTTCTGCACGTCAGCGACTATCTCGGCGATGTCGGCTTTGACGTGCTCGTCCCGGACGAGGCAGCGGGATGCGCCTTGTGGGTCGAGGTCAAGCGCGTCGGTTCGCTTGATGAAGACGCGATCTTCTTCCTTTCCGAAAACGAACGGCGCAGGGCGGTCGAATACCTGGAAAAGAGACTGCCCTGGCGTCTGTGGCTGGTTTCGAGCACCGGCCAGGTCGCCGATGTCTCTTCGATCGCTGAGCGGTTCCGCGAGTGCTCGAAGGACGTCCAGACCCTCCTGAATGCCGGCCTGCGGCCAGGCGAATGGATGCTCGTGTTGAAGGGGTCTGGACAAAGGATTGATCGCGTGGGCTAGCGGGTGTTGCCCAGCGAAGTCCACGTATTCGGGGCAGTCCCCGCTGCACCGTCCGGAAACGACGGCGTCGCCCCGGGGCCGACGACAAATCGCTTACCGCGTGGATTCAGCCGCGACCGTCGGAAAGGGCGCCCAGACGACCTCCCCCCTTCGGATCCAATGGATCGCGATCCCCCTGACCGGGCTTCCCTCCCCTGCCAGCGCCCGCGCATAGGCTTCGAGTTGTGGCTGGTAGGCGAGGAAGGCCTGCAGCGGATCCTCGACGCGGTCGGACTTGTGGTCGATGATCCAGGCACCGTCGGTGGTCCGAACGATCAGGTCGGCGGTTCCGGAAACCACCGTGCCGCGATCATCCAGCGCGAGCAAGGGCCATTCGCGCAGCACCGATGCATCGCCGAAGCGGGCCCGCAGCCAGCCTTCGAACTCCTGCACGCCTGCGGCGATCTGCGCCGAAGCCTCGGGTGTTACTGGCACGCCGGTGATTCCGGGCAACTTCTCCAGGAGGTCCGGCCGAGCGCCGAGAACCTCGAAACATCGATGCAGGAAGGTACCAAGCGCCACGCCCGACAGGCCGGCAACCTCGGCCAACCCGGCGCCGTAGCGTTCCCGATTAAGAGCATTTACATCCCCTATCCCGGACCCATGTTCAAGACCCGACGGCGTGCGGCTGTCCGGCGTAAGCGCGATGGATGCCACGCCAGACCGGATCGCGCGACGCCCGACTACGGGCAGCTCCCGTTCGCCGACAGGGGCGGACAGGTCCAGGCCCGCGGGCAGTGCTGAGGAACCCGGGGTCACCCGGCAGGGAAACAACTCCTCGGCCACACGGGCTTGCCCCTCTGCCAGCGAGAGCCGGCAGTCCCCGGCGAGGAGCGACCAGTAGGTCGTGCTCTCACTGCTGCCAAGATATTCCGGCCACTCCAACAGCAGCGTATCGCGCGCCCGCGTCAGCGCGACGTAGAGCAGGCGCCGGGCCTCGGTCTCGGCCTGTGGCTGCAACTCGGCAAGGAAAGGCTCGTTGTTCTCCGGCGCCGCGAAGGCCGGTGCGTAGGCGATGCGCGCGGTCGCGAGCAGACCCGACAGGTCGTCGAACGACGGGTAGCCCAGGGAGACGTTGGGCAGGCGCGCCTTGACCACCCGGTCCAGTCCGCACACGGCCACCAGGGGCCATTCGCGGCCCTTGGCGCTGTGCCAGGTCGCGAGCACGATCGCGTCCTCGTCGAGCACCCGCGGGTCAGGCTGCTCGTCCGCATCTTTCACCTTCGCCGCGAGCCAGGCGAGGAAGGTCTGAACGCCCGCGCCGTGGAACCCGCCGTGGGCGAGCGCCTCACGAGTGGCGTCCATGAACTCCGCCGCCTCGGCCAGCAGGCGCAGGAGGTTGGCCCGGGCCTGCTCGGCATCCGGCCAGCGCGCGACGGTGTCGAACAGATCCAGCGCGGCGAAGGTGTCGGCAACCAGCGCGTACACGGTGCGCTCCGACACACCCTCGGCCAGCGCATCCAGCCGGCGCAGCAGCGGCTCGTCGATCCGGCCCGTTTCCATTAGCTGGCGCAGGCCTTCCTGCAGCGTCAAGGAACCCAGCTCGGTGACCGCCAGATACAGCGCCGCGTGCCGATCCGCCGGGTTGGCAAGATACGCCAGCGCGTGCCAGGCGAGCTGCACCGGGCGCGCCTGGAACCAGCCCTCCGCCTGCAGGCGCACGCGCAGGCCCTTGGCGCGCAGCACGCTGGCGTAGGTGGCAAGCATTCGGTGCGTCGGGCAGAGCACCGCGAAATCCCCGCCGCGCAGCGGGCGCAGTCGCTGGCTGCGCCGATCCGCGACCTGTTGGGCGGGATCGTGCAGCAATGCCTGAATTCGTTCACCGACAGCCGCGGCGCGCACTGCGTGCTGGTCCTTTCCGGCCTTGGCGGCAAACGCCACGAATTCCAGCGGGTGCAGGGGGCTATCCTTGCCCTTGGGCTCGAGCGCCACATAGTCGCCGCCAAAAAGACCCGGCCCGAGCGCATTGACGAAGCGCATCAGCCGGGGCTGCGAACGCCAGTTGTTTACCAGCGGCCTCGCGACGTCCCGGTGCTGCTGCACCAGTGCCTCCAGCAGCCTTGGGTCGGCGCCCTGGAAGCCCATGATCGCCTGCTTCAGGTCGCCGACCACCACGGTGGGTACGCCGGCGACGCTCAGTTGCCAGAGGAGATCAAACTGCAGCGGGTTGGTGTCCTGGAATTCGTCCACCACGAGGCAGTCGATGCGGCTCTTCAGCGTCGCCAGCACGTCGGGACGCTCTCGTAGCAGCCGACCGGCCATCGCGATCATGTCGCCGTAGTCCACCAGGCCGGCCTCGCGCTTGGCCTGTGCGTAGTGTTCCAGCACGTCCTGTCCTGCCGCAATCAGCGTGCGGATGTGGCCGATGGCATGCTCCAGCGGACCGGGATGGCCGGGCAGCGCGTCGGCGGCGGCGACGACCGCATCCGCCAGGGCGTCGTAGCCCTCCGGCAGGGCGGTCGCGCGGTTCGAACGGCGCAGCTTGCGCAGCCCCTGCCACATGCGCCAATCGGCGGCGAGTGCGGCCGGGTCCTCAGCACGACGCAGGTGGCGGTAGTCGTTCTGCAGATCCTTGCGGGCCGTCTTGGTGTTACCGCAGTCGCGGGCCAGGCTTCCGGGGAAGGCGCGCAGCAGGATATCAACACTGCTCTGGAGTGCGCGGCTCATCCGGACGCCGTCGCCGGTCGGTCCGTAGCGCGCGCGCACCCAGTCGGAGGACCACTGCGCGTGGACGTCCGCATCGTCCTCGCACCCAACCGAGCGCAACAGTTCGACGATACGCAGCAGATCGTCGCGAAAGACCTCCTCGGCGCTCTTCTCGGTGTTGAAGTCGTAGCGATACCCGTACGCCTCGAGGTCGGAGATGATGGGGTCGGTCTTGTCGGTGCGCGTGAGCGCCCTGCGCACCAAGGCATCCTGCTCGTCCTCGTTCAGGAGGCGTGGCTGCGGCGAGACCCCCGCCTCAAACGCGAACTCGGTCAGCACGCGCAGACCGAAGCCGTGGATGGTGGAGATGTAGGCCTGATCGAGGCGCAGGGCATCCTCGCCCCGACCACGGGCCAGCAGTTCCGCACGGATGCGCTCGCGCAGTTCGGCCGCCGCCGCCTCGGTGAAGGTCACCGCGAGGATGCGCTCCGGCGCCACCTCGCCCGCCACGACCCACTGCCCCAACCGCTCCTTCAGCGTGTAGGTCTTGCCCGAACCGGCGCCCGCCGGGATGATCTCCAGCCGTGGCAGGCTCATGCCGCACCCCCCGCATCCTCGTCGGTCACCGTGAACAGCTTGACCAGCGGGCTGTTCTCCAGCGCGTAGGGGGTGATGCCCGCCTCCTTCTGGAAGAACTCGGCATCGCTCTCGCGGTTGAGTACCAGGAGCCCCGCGCGCACCTCATCGAGACGCTGGCGTATGAGGGCCATCGCCGCCCCGGATACATCGTTGTCCAGGGTCTGCCAGTCCGGGATGCCGCCGGTCCCGGGCAGCGCCGTGTCGGCGAGCCCGGTCTGGTCGTTCATCATGTAGTACACGGTGCCGATGGCCGCTCCCCGCCGCAGCCGTTCGGCCAATGGGCCCTGATCGTCGTTCTTGAGCCCGCCGGTCTGCAGCATGGTCCGGTACAGGTTCGCTTGGCTGTCGTAGCCCTTTTCCATCTGCTCGCGGCGCTTGGCCGACTTCGAGCGCTTGTAGTCCACCACCAGCAGCCGGTCTCCCGGGAGACCAAGGATCAGGTCCGCCTGGCCGTGGATGGGGATGCCGGCCCACGTGCCCTGCAGCCAGGCCTCGCCGGCGAGCACTTCGGCGCCAAGTTTGTCGAGTGCATTCCGCCAGGCCAGCGCCGCGCGAGCCATGCCCACAGCCAAGTGTCGACGCTCGACCTGCCATTGCGGAGCCATCAGAAACGGGGCCCGCTCCCGGATCGCCACATCCAGGAAGCCAAGCGTCCGCGCCTCGAGATCCGTGAGCTCGGGAAGGTCCATGCCCGGACGAAACAGGTATTCGAACACCTCGTGCGCCAACGTGCCGAGCAGCCGTACGTCCGGGCCTTCCGGTGCCCAGCCCCTGGGCTCGGCTCCCAGGCGTCGCAGCAGCCAGGCGAGCCGGGAGACCATGAGCGTCTCCAGGCTGCTTGGCGACTCCGGTTTCTGCTCACCCTCCCGGGTCGTCCGAATCTGCAGCAGGTCGCGGTCGAACCGCGGGTCATCGGCTGTGAGCGGACGCGGGGGTTCCGGGGCGGCGGGCTCGGCCAGGGCCAGGTAGGAAACGCCGTCGCGCAGTTCGGCGGCCTCGATGTCGAGCACCCGTTCCTGCGCCGACTCCGGACCCGTGAACAGCGGGTGCATGAAGACGAGGCTGTCCGAGGGCGACTGCGGCTTGCCCGCGAAATCCCGACGCGGAACCAGGAAGGCGACCGACTCCGCGGCCGCTCCGAGTTGCCGGCGCAGGCGGCCACGCCGTCGGGCCAGTTCGTCACCGGGTGTGGGGATCGGCAGACCCAGTTGGTCGCGAAGCGCCTGCACATCATCGGCGGAAAACACCGGACTGCTCCCTGGCGCGGCGGGGTAACGCCCCTGTGCGAAGCCCAGCACCAGGAGCCGACGCACCGGCCGCCAGGTCTCCTGGGACTCCCGCCAGACGGTAACCCCTTCCTGGTTGAAGTCCGGCACCTCTCCACTCGGGACGAACCGCGGCTGGGCAGCGCGCCGCAGAGCACTCCAGTCGATGTCGATGGAGCCTTTGAGGAACTCACAAAGCCGCTCGACGGTATCCCGCGCCTGCAGCCGATGCGCGGCAAACCTCTCACCACCGTCGAGCAACGCAGCGAAGGCTCGAAGGGCGTTCGCAAGCCCGGACGGGACACTGTCGTCTCCTCGCAGCAGGTCCAACATCTGCTGTCCGGCGACCCCCGCTGCGGCCGGTGCGCGAAGGCCGTAATCGCCGTCCATCACCGACTGCGCGAGCCGGCCTCCGTCCTCCCGGGACCAAGGCATCAGTGGCGACGCCAGACATACGGCGAGCGCCATGGCAGGCGCAGGGCGCTGCCGGCAGTACAGGAAGTGGAATACGACCTCGCGACCGAGGTCTCGCCGCCAGTGCTCCACCTGCAGCCCAGACAGCGGGAGCCCTGCGAGCCGAAAGGCGTCCTGCAGCGCCACCGCATACTCGAAGCTGTCCGGAACCAGCAGGCCGATCTCCGCCGGGCGCAGGTCCAGGTGCTCGGCCAGCATGCGTTGCACCATGCCGGCCGCCACCTCGGCTTCCTGCAGGAAGTCGCGGACGCCGACCCACTGCACGGAGGCGTCGGGCGGTGCGGGGACACCGCGGGCGGCAAAAAGCTGCGACTGGATGACGCCCAAGGCGCCCGGATGAACCTCGGCAGGAGATTCGCGGGACAGGATCTCCAATATCTCCATGGCCGTGTGATCGCTTTCGGCAGTGACCGAGGACTCAGCATCGCGGTTGAGCTTCTCAACCAGCGCTTCCTGCCAGCGCGTCAGGGACGGCACGCCGTCGATGCGGTGCACTCGGACCGCATGCAGCGCGTGGCTAACATCGATGGCCAGCAAATCGCGAATGACCGCCAGCCCCTCGGGCAAACGCCCCTTCAGCGACTCGGCCAGCCGCAGAAGATCCCTCACGTGCCGCCGGGGCCTCTCCGGCAGCCCAGCCAGCGTCGCCACATCAGGTGCTCGCGCGGGAGCATATGCGCCGTACAGTTGCACCAAGGCAGCCTCCACGGCCTGCGTCGTCTCGATGGGCGCAACCTCCAGGCTCCTGGCCCAGAAGGCATCCGGCAATGCAGCGAGCACCTCCTGGAGGGCGTCCGGCCAGCCGGGCGCGGGCACCGGCGCAAGGTAGGCGCGTTGCACGGCATCGATCAGACCGCCCCACGACCCCACCAGCCAACCCGAACACGGCCCCCTCGCCGCAACCAGGCGCCGGACTCGTCGGGCCGCACTGGCGTCCGGCACCAGCAGGAATGTCAGAACGGGGGGCGCTTCAGTCACCAAACCGGCTCCTGTGACGGACGCATCCTGCGCACCCAAATACCGGCCTCGTCGAAAGGACGGCGCGAGGGCTAGAATTAAGACCGTACCTCATTACCCTCACGACCAGCCCTCCCGCCAAGGTTTCCCGAATCGACCTTAACACCGGTGGTGGCTCAGAGAGTGATCCACTGACGCCGTCGGGAATCTCAGATCCTGGGCGAACTTCGATCTGCCGTCGGACGTGGGTCGGCACGGCTACATGCAGCTGCTGATGCCCCCCAGTC
>REEU01000304.1 GCA_007694905.1 Gammaproteobacteria bacterium
GACGCCACCCTGCTGCACCACGGCGGAGCCTTGTCCGGATATCGCAGCCACCTCCTGCTGATCCCGGACCACCAACTGGTGGTCGTGGTCCTCGGCAACGTCAACACCCTGCGTCCGGCGGCTGTCGCCACCGAAGTGGCAGATCACCTGCTGTCCGGAGGGCAGGCGCCCGGCCCGGAGGACAACGGCATCGCAACCACTGCGGGCGAAACGCTCCGTCACGCCGATCTCGAGGCGGCGGCCAAGTATCGCGGTCGCTATCTCATGGAGAACGGCCGCATGCTGACGGTCGAGGCCGCCGAGGGCCGCCTGTTCATGGTGATGGGTGGCAGCCTGCAGGAACTGCGACCGGTGGATGACAACCGGTTCATGCTTGCCGGGGAAGGCATTCCGGTCGCGTTCGAACGCAGCAACAACGGCCGCATGCAGCGAATGACGCTGGAGCTGCCCGAACACGTCATGCGCGCTGAACGACTCGAACCCGCAACCGTGTCCGGTTGGGACTATCGTCAGTACGAAGGCCGCTACTTCAGCCCCGCGTTGGAGGTCCACTACGAATTGGTCCGCGACGGCGAGCAGCTGCTCGCGCGACGCTCCCGCGGCGTCGACCTGGAATTCACTCCCATCGGCGACGACCGCTTCCTCGAGTGGGACCCGGGCGACCTCGTCTTGAAGTTCGAGCGCAACCGCCGCGGCCGCGTCACCGGCTTCACGCTGTCGACGAGTCGCGCCCGCAACGTCGAGTTCGTCCGCGAGTAGCCATGAACGGAAAGCACTGGCTGGAAAACTGTCCGAGCGGCACCATGGTGGGATTCCACCGCATACTGGATCCGGCCCATGCCCAGCGCACGAATCGCCCCGCTCGCAGCCCTGATGATCACGGCGCTGTTCAGCAGCGGCTGCGGCAGCGCTGACGACCCGCCTCGCTCTGCAGATGACATCCCGGCACCGGAGCACGTGCCCATGGACATTCCCGGCATGCTCGAAAGCGCAAACCAATCCGACGGCGCCAGCCAGCTGCTTGCGGATGCGATCCGCCGCATCGATGCCGAGGACCCCATCTATCGCGCGGTGCTGCATCTGAACCCGCACGCCGAACGTCTGGCCGCCGAGCGTGACAACCTAGACCCGGACGCGCGCGGGCCTCTGCACGGTATTCCCGTGCTCATCAAGGACAACATGGAGACCCTGGACATGCCCACCACGGCCGGGGCCCACGCGCTGGCGGATCTGCGCACCGGGCGTGATGCCGGCGTCGTGGCCCGGCTGCGGGAGTCCGGCGCCATCATGCTCGGCAAAACCAACCTCTCGGAATGGGCCAACTTCCGTTCCGAACGCTCCTCGTCCGGCTGGAGCGGCCTCGGTGGCCAGACCCGCAACGCCGTGGACTTCGCACGCTCACCGTGCGGGTCCAGCTCCGGCAGCGCCGTGGCGGTGGCGCTAGGCTACGTGCCGCTGGCGCTGGGCACCGAGACCAACGGCTCGATCATCTGTCCAGCGGCCATCAACGGCGTGGTCGGCTTCAAGCCCACCGTGGGGACTCTGCCTGCAGATGGCATCATCCCCATCGCCCACACCCAGGATACGGCAGGACCGATGGCTCGCAGCGTCACCGATGTGGCGCTCGGTTTCGCCATCATGGCGGCACTGCCACCGGACGCAGTCATCGAGGCGGTCCGCGCGGGCGAACTGCGCGGCCGCAGGATCGGCATCGTGCGCGGCGCAAGCGGTTATCACCAGGGCGTGGACGCGCTGTTCGATGCGGCGATCGATGCGCTGCGCGAAGCAGGTGTCGAACTGGTCGACGACCTCGAGTTCGAGCGCTACGACGGATTCAACAGCGACACCTATGCCGTCCTCCTGCACGAATTCAAGCACGACCTGAATGCCTGGCTCGCCGGACTTCCCGAACCTGCAAGGGTGACGACCCTGGACGAACTGATCGCCTTCAACGAGGCACGGGCAGACGAAACCATGCCGTATTTCCGCCAGGAGATCTTCATCAAGGCGGCGGCGACCGAAGGCCTCGACGCAGCGGCCTACCGGGAGGCGCTGGCACGGATCCGAGCGGCAACCCGCGAGGACGGCATCGACCGCCTGCTGGCCGAACATGGCCTCGACGCATTGATCGCGCCTTCCGTGGGCCCGGCCTGGAGCATCGATCTGGTGAACGGCGACCACTACCTCGGCGGCTTCTCCACCTTTCCTGCCGTGGCCGGCTATCCCCATATCACGGTACCCATGGGCACCGTGCACGGACTGCCCGTGGGATTGTCCATCACTGCGGGGGCTGACGGCGACATCGAGGTGCTTGCCCTCGGCCATGCCTTCGAGCAACTCGATGCACGGCCGGACCTCGGCGCCCCACTGCCGCAGGATTGACCTGAGGAAGTGCTTTCAGACTCGCAGCACAAGCGCCCGGGGCGGGGCGCGATTCAGCCGCGATTGGAGGCCGGCTTCTCGTAGATCGACGGATCCTTCCGGCTCTCCTCGGTGATTTTCCGACCCAATGCCTCGAAGGTCGGCAGGTTCGCGTCGGCCGGCATCGGCAGATACCGCTTCCGCGCCATGGCGGCAGCGATGTAGGGTTCGAGCTCCTGCATCTTGCGCGCTTCTTTCTCAGCCGCGCGGGCCTTGAACTCGGGCATCACCGTGGCTGCGAACAGTTCCAGCGCCTCGCAGATGTGTTCGTGACGGTTGTTGCCCGCCTGCTGAATGAAGGTCACCTGGTCGACTCCGGCCTGCTCGAACTTGTTCAGGTGCGCGCGCAGATCATCGGGCGTGCCGATGCCGCCCCGCCCCCCCGCGAGGGCCTGCGCCATCTCGATGGGGTTGTCCTGCATCCTCTGGGCGTAGACCCGCTCGAACTCCGACCAGAGATCGACGCGACCGGGCTTATGGATGCCGAAACCGTAGAGGCTGCCGAGGGCATAGCCGAAGAACTCGAAACCTTTCAACCCCCGACGGACCGCCTCCTCGCGATCCTCGTGACAGGAGAAGCTCGACACCATGCAGATGTTCGGATTCACGCTCCACCCGATGGGCACGCACTCGTCGGATCTGATGATGGCGTAGTACTCGTCCACCCACTCCTTGGCCTCCAACGGATCGACGAAGGCGAAGGTGAGGGCGCCCATACCGAGGCGCGCCGCCATCTTGATGGTCTCGCGCTGGGAACAGGCCACCCACAGGGGTGGGTGCGGTTTCTGGACCGGCTTCGGCACCACGTTCCTGCAGGGCATGGAAAAATACTTGCCGTCGAAGCCCGGATACGGGTCCATGGCCATCATGTTGCAGATCTGCTCGGTGGCCTCGAGATAAATCGCCCGCTTCTCCGCCACCGGAACACCGAAGCCGCCCAATTCGAGGATGGCCGACGACTCGCCGGTCCCGAAATCCACGCGGCCATTGGAGACGAGGTCCAGGGTCGCGATCACTTCCGCGGTGCGCGCGGGATGGTTGTATCCAGGGATGACCTGACGGATGCCCTGACCGAGGCGGATATTCTTCGTGCGCTGGGAACAGGCAGCGAGAAAAACCTCGGGCGCCGAAGAGTGGGAATACTCCTCGAGGAAGTGATGCTCCACCTCCCAGGCGTAATCGATGCCCAGCCGGTCGGCCACTTCGACCTGCTCGAGCGCCTCCGAGAACAGGCGCTGTTCATCGCCTTCGTTCCAGGGCTTGGGCAGCTGGTGTTCGTAGAATATGCCGAATTTCATGGGCTGATCTCCCCGCTAACTGACGCTTCGATGCTCAAGAAGGACCACTCGCGCCGGACACGGCCTGATGCAGCGCGGCGAGACGCTCAGGATCCGGATCAGCGAAAGCCGCCAGCAGCGACGCGGAACGCGCCTCGACCATGGGCTTCATCTCCGGATGCGTCAGCAGCCAGAAGCGGTTGTCCCGCACCCCCTCGACGACGATGCGTCCGACTTCCGCCGCGTCGATACCGGTGACCATCATGGCCTGCATGAACGCATTGTGCTCTCGCGCAGCCTGTTCGGCGGCGGGATCGCTGCCGGTCCGCTCCGGCGGACGATTGCGCTCGCTGTCGAGAATACCGGTACGGACCATGCCGGGGCAGAGCACCGAGACCCCGATGCCGTGAGGCTCGAGATCGGCCCGCAATGCCTCGGACAGCCCCACCACGGCGTACTTACTGGCGTTGTAGATGCCGAGGCCGGCCCCGGCGGCGAGGCCCGCCATGGAAGCGGTGTTCACCACGTGACCGCCTTCGCCCTGTTCGCGCATGCGGGGCAGCAGGCATTGAATACCGTTGACGACGCCGCCGACGTTGACGCCAAGCACCCAGTCCCAATCCTCGAACGTGACCTGATCGAGTTGCCCGCCACGATAGACTCCGGCGTTGTTGCAGAGCACGTGCACCGCACCGAATGCATCCCACGCCTGCTCCGCTGCCGCGGCGAAGGCACTGCGATCGGTGACGTCGAGTTCGAGGGTGAGCACCGGAACGTTGCGGCCACGGAAACGATCGCCCACTGCGGCCAACGCCGATCGGTCGACGTCGGCCACCACGACCTTCATCCCCGCATCTGCGAAGGCCTCCGCCATGGCCAGCCCGATGCCGCTGGCGCCACCCGTCACGAACGCCACCCTGCCTGCCAGATCCTGCATCCAAAGTCCTCCGATTGCCGGGTGCCGACGGCACGACCGATGATGTGAACGGATGCGACCGCGCTCGATCCGGATGCGACGAATCCCTCACCTGCAGGCAATGTGTCAGAGGAATCCGAGCCAGGTCAACGCGGCCGGAGGGGGGCTCGGGCGCCGGGCCGTGCCCCGGGTTGAACTGTCGTCGGACGGCCGTTCAGCGCCGCCAGGCGTGGAAGCGACCCACCCACTCCAGTATGCGGCCAGGCGCGTGCGCCTTGCGCCAGGCGCTGGCCGCGGACTTGTTGATCTCGGCGAACGTCGGGTAGACGTGGATCGTGCCCATGATCTTCTTCAGACCGAGGCCGTGGGTCATGGCCAGCACGTACTCCGCGAGCAGTTCTCCCGCATGTGGCCCGACGATGGTGACGCCGAGGATGCGGTCCCCGTCCGGCGGTGTGAGCACCTTTATGAACCCGGTACGCGCGCTCTCGGCGATGGCGCGATCGTTGTGGGCAAACTCGAAGCGGGTCACTTCCACCTCGACACCCTGGCTGCGGGCATCGTCCTCGTTGAGGCCGACCCGGGCCACCTCCGGCTCCGTATACGTCGTCCAGGGCACGACGCGATAGTTGATCTTGAAGCGCCGCAACGGCCGGAACAGCGCATTCACCGCTGCGTACCAGGCCTGGTGAGAGGCCATGTGGGTGAACTGATACGGGCCCACCACGTCGCCACAGGCATAGATCGTCGGCATGCTGGTCTGCAGCGCGTCATCCACTTCCAGCGTGCCCGCACGGGTGGTGCGGACACCGAGATCCTCCAGCCCCAGTCCCTCGGTCACCGGCCGCCGACCCACCGCCACCAGGACCCGGTCGAACTCCAGCTCCGTTTCCTGCTCGTCCACCCTGGCCACCAGGACACCGCCCGTGCCGTCGCCCCGGAAGCGGACGGCCTCGTGGCCGGCACGCACGTCGATACCTTCCTCGGCCAGCACGCCGGCAACGAGCTCAGCCACGTCCACATCCTCCCGCGGCAGAATGCGCGGCGCCATGTCCACCAGCGTCACCTGGGCACCGAGCCTGGAAAAACTCTGGGCCAGTTCGCAGCCGATGGGGCCGGCGCCCATCACCAGCAGGCGACGGGGCAACTCCCGCAGGTCCCAAACCGTATCCGATGTCAGCGGGTCCACCGCATCGAGTCCAGGAATCGGCGGTAGCAACGGCTCGCTGCCGGTCGCGATGACGATGCGACGCGCGGTGCGGCGCTCACCGCCCACGTCCACGGTCCAGGGGTCGATGATGCGCGCCGAGCCCTGCACGCAACGCACACCCAGCGATTCATAACGCTCGACGGAATCGTTGGGCTCGATGGTGCGAATGGCCTCGGCCACCCGGTCCATGACTGCAGGGAAGTCCACCCGGGCCTGGGCATCGCGCAGGCCGAAGCGGTCTGCGGTCTGCACGGTGTGCGCCACCCGCGCCGATGTGATCAGGGTTTTGGACGGCACGCAGCCGGTGTTCAGGCAGTCGCCGCCCATCTTCGCCCGCTCGATGAGCGTGACCTTGGCCTTAACCGTGGCGGCGATCAGCGCGGCAATCAGACCCGCGGACCCGGCGCCGATGACGATGAGGTTGTCGTCGAAGTGCCGCGGTTTGCGAAAGCACGCCAGGGCGCGGCGGCGGTTGATCGCGCTCATGATCCAGCGCGCGATCCACGGGAACGCCGCCAGCAGCACGAACGCCAGAATCAGGTCCGGCGACAGGACATCGCCCGGACCGGACACCTCCGCCAGCCGGGTGCCGGCGAACACGAAGACCAGCGTCCCCGGCAGCATGCCGATCTGACTGGCGACGAAGAACGTCAGCGCCCGGATCGGCATCACGCCCATCACCAGATTGATCATGAAAAACGGGAACAGCGGCACCAGGCGCAGGGAAAAGAGGTAGAACGCACCGTCGCGCTCGATGCCACGATTGATGCCTCCGAGTTGACTCGAGAAGCGCCGCTGCACGTAGTCTCTGAGCAGGAAGCGGGCGACCAGCATCGCCACCGTTGCACCGATGGTGCTGGCGAAGGACACCAGCACGGTGCCCCAGAGCAGACCGAAGATGGCACCACCGGCCAGCGTCATGACCGCCGCGCCCGGCAGCGACAGGCCCGTCACCACCACGTAGATCACGAAATAGGCAGCGCCCACCTGCAGCGGATGGGCTGCCACGAGTTCACGCAGGGCAACGCGCTGGCTCTCGAGGTAGTCGAAGGTCAGGTACTGCCGGAGATCGAAAGCGAAAAAGACGATGATCGCGGCGGCGATCACGCCGAGTAGAAGCAGGCGGCGACGATCCATGGGCAGCATGACCTCTCATTGGGATGGTGGCGCACGCATGACGCCCGGGCGCGGGCTGCTACACTGCTGTCCCGCGAAGCAATCGCCTGACGAATGCCGCCATCAGCACCGTGACAGGAGTTCCGCCGTGAATCCGAACCCTTCCGCCTCGCGCCGCTTTCCTGCCACGCGTATGCGCCGCATGCGCCGGGACGATTTCTCCCGCCGCCTGATGCGTGAGCATACCCTGACTGCGGACGACCTCATCTATCCGCTGTTCGTCACCGAAGGCAATGCACGCCGCGATCCTGTCCAGTCCATGCCCGGCGTCAACCGTCTCAGCATCGACGAGTTGCTGCGGGAAGCGGAAGTCGCGTTCGAACTGGGTATTCCAGCGGTAGCGCTGTTCCCCAATACGCCGGCGGAACTGAAGACGCCGGATGGTCGCGAAGCCTACAACAAAGACGGGCTGATCGCGCGCAGCCTCCGCGCCCTGAAGTCTGCGCTGCCCGACCTCGGGGTGATCACGGACGCCGCCCTCGACCCCTACACCAGCCATGGTCAGGACGGCCTGCTCGACGATGACGGCTACGTGGTCAACGACGCCACCGTGACCGCACTGTGCCGCCAGGCTCTATGTTGTGCGGAAGCAGGCGCGGACGTGATCGCGCCATCGGACATGATGGACGGGCGCATCGGCGCCATTCGCGAAGAACTCGAAGCCCACGGCCACATCAACGTCCGCATCCTCGCCTACTCTGCGAAGTACGCGTCCAAGTACTACGGGCCATTCCGGGATGCCGTCGGGTCCAGCGCCAACCTCGGCCCATCCGGTAAGCACAGCTACCAGATGGATCCCGCCAACAGCAACGAAGCGCTGCACGAAGTGGCACTGGACCTGGCCGAGGGCGCGGACATGGTGATGGTCAAGCCAGGCATGCCCTATCTGGACATCATCCGCAGGGTGAAGGACGAGTTCGGGGTACCCACCTATGCCTATCAGGTGAGCGGGGAGTACGCCATGCACATGGCCGCCATCGAGAACGGATGGCTGGCCGAGGAAGTCATCGGCGAATCCCTGCTGGCGTTCAAGCGCGCCGGTGCGGATGGCATCCTCACGTACTTCGCGCGCCGGATCGCGGAGCAGCTCAAGAACGGATGATCGCCAGCCGGGGCGCCAGCCGCACGCCCTGCAGACATTCGACTTCCCGCTTAAGCGCTTCCGTCAGGAACGGGTGCTCGGCCATCCAGCTGTCCTCGAGATGCAGGAACAGCTGATCGGCCTGCACGTCGATGGCCGGCAGCGGCGCCGATGCGGCACGTTTCAAGATCACAGCCAACCGCAGCAGCGCGCAGAGGCGGGAACAAGTGGTCCGCAACGATGCTTCGAGGGCATTGATCGCAATTTCCGGCCAGGGTCCGCGGTGCCCACGCACCAGCGCGATGAGCATCAACCGCTCCTCGGCGGTGAACCCCCGCAGTTCCGCGTTCCGCAGCAGCCAGGCGCCGTGACGTTCGTGGTGGGCCGCCGTGACCGCGAGCCCGACGTCATGGACGCTGGCCGCTGCGGCGAGCAGCGCGCCATCGGCCGGGGTCAGCTCGAGGCTTGCCGCCGTGTGCTGGAACAGCGCAGCAGCCACTTCCGCCAACTCCGTCGCGTGATGGGGGTCGACGGAGAACCGCGCCTGCAGAGCGGCCAGGGTACGCGCCCGGAGCCCCTCCTCCGGGAGCGGCACGAGCTCCCGGATCAATCCGTCCTGCAGCGCACCCTCGGTCCAGCGCAGGTGCTCGAATCCGAGCCGCTCCCAGAGTGCCACCATGATCGCGAGGCCGCCTGGAAACACGTCCTCCCGGTCTTCATCCAGCCCCGCCAGCGTCGCGGGCAGCGACGCTGCGGCAGCGAGCATTTCGTAGACGTCACGCAGCCCGCCGAGGGTCAGAACATCCGGCGCTTCACCCCGGGCCCGGAGAACGTCCCGCAGCGACTCGACGGTTCCGGACGTGCCCACCACTTCCGCGGCGAGCCCGGCGAACGTGTCGAGCCGCGGGTCCACACAGCAGGCGCGCGCGAACGCAAGCGCTCGCTGCATCCCTTGGCGGGGGGATGACGCCTGAAGCGCCAGACGGCTCACCGGAACGCAGCCGAGCGCCAGACTCAGGCAGGCCTCCGGTTCATGGCCGGCTCCGCTTGCCAGTTCCGTACTGCCGCCGCCGATGTCGATCACCAGCCGCCGGCAGCGGGTTTCCGGAAGGGTGTCTGTTGCGCCGGCGAACACCAGCCGCGCCTCGTCCTCGCCGCTGACGATACGCACGGGGACACCGAGGATGGCCTCCGCCGCCGCGAGAAAAGACCGCGGATCCGCCAGTGATCGCAGGGTGCTGGTGCCCACGGCCCGCACGTGACTACGCGGAATGCCGCCGATGCGATTGGCGATACGGCGCATGGCATCGCAGGCCGCTTCGAAGCGTTCCGGGTCCAGGGAGCCGTCGTCCCGCAAACCCGCCGCAAGGGCGACCCGGAACTTGAGACGCTCTACGGCCCGAGGCTCGCCCTGGTCCAGTCTCGCCACCAGAAGATGAAAGGTATTGCTGCCGAGATCGACGCTGGCGAGGTGGACGGGGGTGGAACCCGGTCCGCTGTCCACCAGAGCGGGCTTGAAATCCTGTGCTCGAGCCATCACATTCCGCTCCGCGACTAAGGCAACGATCCACCGCCATGGCTATGCTGTGCCATGATGTCCAGCGTCGATGCCACCCCCAGCGACCCCGGCAAAGCATGCCCGGTCTCGTCAGGGTGCCCCGAGGGGTTGTCCGACGATGGCCGAGACGACATTCCAGAGTGCCTGCGAGCCCTGCGCGGTGGATGATACACTCGCACGCCGCGACCTTCCCGGGGCCGGAACCCAACCGGAGACCATTCATGAGCGACAACATCACCCACGTCAGCAAGGACACGTTCGATGACGATGTGCTGAAGGCGGACAAGCCTGTGCTCGTCGACTACTGGGCCGAGTGGTGCGGGCCCTGCAAGATGATTGCGCCTATCCTTGACGAGATCGCCGGCGAATACAGCGAGCGCGTCAAGGTGTGCAAGGTCAACGTGGACGAGAACCAGGAGACCGCGGCCAAATACGGCATTCGCGGCATCCCGACGCTCATGCTGTTCAAGAACGGCGATGTCGAGGCGACGAAAGTAGGCGCCGTGAGCAAGTCCCAACTTGCTGCATTCCTCGACAGTCACATCTGATCCGTCGTGTCCGGCACCGCCCGGAAGCGGTGCCGGACACACGAAGAGTACAAATAGGCTTGACGGCCCCTCGATGGCGAGCGAATATGGGGAGGCCTCGGGGGGGTGACAGACACCAATTTTTTATCCGAGACCCGCGTTACCTCCACCCCACTTCCTTTACCTGAGCGATCCCACGCTGCCGCACCGGCGCATCCGTGCCGGATTCCACGCAGGATTTCGTGTGGCCGTTCTCCTACACCGAAAGCATGGACATGAATCTCACCGACCTCAAACGCAAACCTGTACCTGACCTTCTCGACATGGCGCGCGAGATGGGCCTCGAGAACCTGGCCCGCTCCCGAAAGCAGGAGGTCATCGCTGCGATCCTGCGCAAACATGCCAAGGGCGGCGAGGACATTTACGGCGACGGAACCCTGGAAATCCTCCAGGATGGCTTCGGCTTCCTCCGTTCCGCCGACTCCTCGTATCTCGCCGGCCCAGACGATATCTACGTCTCGCCGAGTCAGATCCGCCGCTTCAACCTGCGCACCGGCGACTCCATCGCGGGCAAGATACGCCCGCCGAAGGATGGCGAACGCTACTTCGCGCTGTTGAAAGTCGACGAAATCAACTACAGCGAACCGAACACCAAGAAACACAAAATCCTGTTCGAGAATTTGACGCCGCTGTTCCCCCAGGAGCGCCTGCGGCTGGAGCGGGGCAACGGCTCCACCGAGGACCTCACGGCCCGGGTGGTGGATCTGGTGGCACCGATCGGCAA
>REEU01000233.1 GCA_007694905.1 Gammaproteobacteria bacterium
AAGCGGAAGGACCGGGGTCGGCTCGTCCTTCGACAGGCTCAGGACGAACGGGGGGCGGGGGATGGTGTCCTTCGACAGGCTCAGGACGAATGGAATTTTCCACCTGCCGTTCGTCCTGAGCCTGTCGAAGGACCTTGATGAGCGGTTCGGTAGTGGTTCATGCTGCGCCTTCATTAGGTTATCGTGTTGAACGATATTTAGGTTATTGTATCGAGCGCAAATTAGGCTGTTCTGCGAAGGCCTGATCTTGCGGCGTTCGTGGACTTGATTAGCACCAAAGCTCCGCAGGTGGTCGGGTTGCCGCTGTTTCAAGGGACGCCCCCGTGGGAGGCCAGCCTCTGGGCGAAGGTTCTCCGCCGTTCGGTCGCCGAGAGGGCTCGCCTCCCACAAGGGACGGCCATGCAGGGGGGCGTTGCGCAAAAGCAGATTCCCTGCGGAGCTTTCGTGATAATCAGGTTCGTGGATGGGTCGCCGGGGCGGTGTTTCGTCAGGATATCCGGTCGCCAACGGGTTAGTCCCGGCCCCGGATCATGTGTTCATCCACCCAGCGCCGCTCGCGGTCGCCGCGCATCCAGTCGATCAGCAGCCGTTGCAGGTTTGCGACGACATCCGGATGTTCGGCCGCCACGTTGCGGCGGCAGCCGGGGTCGGTCTCGAGATCGAACAGCTGGAACAGCGCGCCCTGTTCCAGCGGATGATACGTGAGCTTCCAGCGGCCGCTGCGCACCATCCGGTCCCGCGCCTCGATGATGCGATCGCGGAATTCGCGCTTGATGGCCAGCGTGCCGGTCCCGTGGTCCGGAATATCGAGCATCTCCAGCAGATTGGGATAGCGCAGGTGGTCTTTCGGGATCCCCGGGAGCTCGGTGAGCCAGATGCCGCTTTCATTGAACCCCGGCAGGTCCGGACACGCCCCGCCGGTGAAACAGCCGGCCAGCGACACCCCCTCCATCGCGGGAGGCACGGTCGCGCCCGTGAGTTCGAGCAGCGTGGGCGCCAGGTCGATCGTGCGCACGATCTCCCGGACACGGCGCGCCTCCGGCTGGCGCGGGTCGGCGATGATCAGCGGGATCTTGGCGCTGTGATCTCCGAGTACGCTGTTGCCCTGCCCCCAGGTCTCGTGTTCGAAGAACTCCATGCCATGGTCGCTGTAGACGACGACGATGGTGTTGTCCGCGAGCCCGCAGTCGTGCAGGTGGCGGAGGATCCTGCCCACTTCATCGTCGAAGCGGCGCACGCAGCCGTCGTACAGGGCCAGGATCTGGTCGAGGTCGAACTCGGTTCGGGGCTCGCCCTGGCGGCGGATGATCTCGAAGGGGTCGGTGAGCCGCGCCATCACGAACTTGGATTCGCCGGCATAGGCCTTTTCGGAAAACAGGGTGTAGTACGGGTACTCGGAGCCGAACGGCGGATGCGTGGTCGAGAAGAAGGCGTTGAGCAGGAACGGCTGCCCGCCGGCGGCGAGCCGGCTGAGCGTCCGGCGCACGTCCTTGCCGAGTTGCTCGGTGATCGGGACGCCCCCGATGTAGTAGATCTCCGGCACCACCCGCTTGCCCAACCGGTTGCGCAGAAACAGCGAAAGAAACAGGCGCAGGTCCTTGGGACCCTGGCGCAGCAGGTAGCGCAGGTTCCAGGAGTCGCCCGGAAGGTCCAGTTCCTGGAAGCCGAGGTTGAACTTGCCCAGATCGGCGCCGCACCAGTCGCTGCTGGCCGCCGTGCGATAGCCGCGCTCGGCCAGCAGTTGGGCCAGGGCCGGGACCTGCAGGCGGGTCTCCTGGTCCTCGACGAAGTTGTCGCGAACGCCATGGGTGTGCGGCCAGGTGCCGGTGAGCATGGACAGCAGGCTGGGCGCGGTGCGGCCGCAGGGCACGTAGCAGTTTTCGAACCAGGTGCCGCGTTCGGCCAGGGCATCGAGTGTCGGCGTCAGCTTGCGGTGGTGCCCCGCGATGCCGAGGCGATCGGCGCGCAGGGTATCGGAGCCGATCATCAGGATGTTCGGGGCGTCCGGGTCTGTCTTGCCCGTGGTCCGCGGTCGCGGCTCAGGCGAGCCGCTGGCGGCACGGAATGCCCCGACCCACACCACGGTGATGAGCGCCAGCCCGAGCGACAGGGTCCATTGCTGCTGGCTCATGAGCACACCCTGAGACACGAGCACCAGCGCGCCCGCGGCCAGCATCAGGCCAATGTTCAGGAGCCGCAGTCGCTGCGGGGAGAGCTTCCGCCAAAGATGGTAAAACCGGCTGATGCGGTAATGGGATGAGGCTACGATCACGGCCGGGCAGTGCAGCAGCAGGTACTGGAACCGCAGCAGGATGGCCGCGCCCAGGCCGGTCACCGCCGCCGCGATGGCGACCGGCACGGAGAACGTGAGCCCCAGGATGACCGCAACGTGGATGTAGGCCAGCACGCCCACGCCTGCCAGGTGGAAGGCAACGATGGCGCTCCAGAACGTGAGGCTGACCACTGCCCGGGCCGCGTAGGGGCGATACTGATTGATGATGTCCTGCGGCAGTTGCGGCCCCGCCGTGCTGAAGTCGCGCAGGGCTTTCACGGCCAGCAGCACCGCGAACACCACGGCCGTCCCGGCGGTCACGCCGCCGGCGAGCAGGAGCGTCCCGACGCTGATCGCGCTCACAATGGTTGCCCTCTGGCCATCGCGACCAGCAGGCCCGCGAGCATCCGGCCGCGGCGTACTGGCGCATGCGCGAGACCCTGCGTCAGGTGAAGCATCGCCAGGGCGCGCTCGCCACTGCGGTACTCCCACTTCGCATAGTCCGCGAGGACGCTCGCGTACCCGGCCCGCCAGAGTGCGCCGCGCTCGGCCTGCGGCAGCAGATGCCGGTTCTTGCGCATCACGGTCAACGCGGCCTTGCGCATCCGCCGCAGGTTGCGGCTCATGCTGTCCGGGTGCTTGACGATGACGGTCAGGGGTTCATCGATACACGCGTACCCGGAAACGGCGGCCAGACGCATCCAGCAGTCGATGTCCTCCAGGCTGTGCAGGCTCTCATCGAAGCCGCCCACCTGCTCGAATAGATGCCGTCGCGCCATCACGCCGGAGCCGCTGCCCGGGATCGCGCCGTTACGCAGGAACAGGGTGGCGAGCAGGCTGCCCTCCAGCCGAGGGCATTGCCACTCGCCGGTGAGTTCGTGCGCGGGCGTTTCCACGAGCGTTCGCGTCGAGCAGAAGCCGATTTCGGGGCGTTGCGACAGAACCGCCACCTGGCGTGCGAGTTTTTCCGGAAGCCAGCGGTCGTCGGCGTCGAGAAAGGCGACGTGTTCCCCGCGGGCCTCCCGGATGCCGCGGTTGCGGGCGTTGGACAGGCCGCCATTGCGCTGGTGGATCACCCGGATGGCATCGCCGTAGGCGTCGAGCACCTGCGGCGTTTCGTCGGTGCTGCCATCATTGATCACCAGGATCTCGAGCGGCGCGTGCGTCTGCGCCAGCACGCTATCGACGGCCTGGCGTACGAAGGCCGCCGCATTGTATGCAGGGACGACGACGCTGACGCCTTGTTTTCCCTCAACGCTCGGCCGGTGCATGGGTCAGGGCTCCGGGTCGTAGCCGAGTTCGAGCATGAGGGGGCGGATGTGCCCGGCGATACGTTCGATCGCCTCGGGGTTGCGCTGGCGCCACTTGCTGCGCTGCGGTGGTCCGGACACGATGCTGGTCGGGCGCCGGTCGAGTTCACGGCAGCGGGCCTCGAGCGCTGCGGTGAACGGGATGTCCAGACGCCCGAACACCTCGCGAAAGACCTCTACGGGTCGTTCGACCATGTCCTCGTAGCGGATCTGGATCCACTGCTCGGCCGGAATCTCCCGCGCGGCATCCAGCGCCAGCCGGTTGGCCGATGTCCACTGAAAGGCGCAGACCTCTTCCAGCGAAGCCTGGTTGTAGTTACGCCAGCCCGGGGGCAGGAAGAAGTGCCACTCGCGGAATTCGCCGTCGTTGATGGCGACGTCCTCCGGGAAAGGCCCGAAGAACTGCGACAGCCCGAATCCGCCGTCGGTGCGGCCCATGCGCCAGCCGTCCATCATCGAACTGATGTTGTCGCGTCCGTCCCGGTGGATGAACACAAAGCGCGCCTGCGGAAAGAGTTGGTATAGGTACGGCAGGCGCAGCGTGTTGATGCAGGTCTTGTCGAGGACCCAGCCCTTGCCCAGGCGCTGGAAGAAGAAGCGCAGGGCGGCGTTCCGGTGCTCCGGGCGTGCCTGCTCCCTGCCCGCGGCCTCGGATTCCCAGCCGTTGTTGAGCGGGCCATGCAGGGCGTTCCAGAACTGCGGGATCTCGTAGCCGAAGCTGAGAAAGACGTTCGAGGCGGCCAAGGTCTCGTAGGTGACGGTGGTGCCGGAACGCGAACAGCCGACCACGAACACGGGATCCGGAACCTCGGGGCGCGTCAGATCCCAGATCCGGCCACGCCCTGCCTGCCGTAGCGCGAGCCAGTTCTTGGCCCGAATCTCCGGGTCGAGCAGCTTCCGCAGTTTGCGTAGATCGGTCATGACGCCGCCCGTTCCTGCGATGCGGTGGGACGCGACGTCTCGACTGGGCGGGAATCGCGCGTCACCGGTCCTTCTCCGCCTGGCGCCGTTTGTGCAGCATGCGAAAGCCCTTGATCTCGCCCATCGCGGCGGCGAGGCGGGTGAGGTAGAAGCGGCGTCGCCGCTGCGTCAGGGAGGTGAACGCAAACAGGGCGTAGGTGCCCGCCTTGCGGATCATGTAGGGGAAGCAGGCGTGGCCGATCAGCGAGTTCGCTGGACAGTCGGATCAGCGAGGCGGAACGCTCATAGGCCTTCGCCATCACGTACCGCAGGGTGAGTCGCTCACCGTCCACGTAATGGTATTGGAGCATCGCCGGGATGTAATAAAGACGCGCCCCTCCGCCGACCGCCCGCCGAACCCACTCGATATCCTCGGCACCGCCCAGGTCATGGCCATGCGGCCCGAGTTCAAGCAGGAATGGGCCCACGCGATCGAACAGTTTGCGGCGAATCGCGAGGTTGCCGCCCCCGGGGGTTGCTGTGCCGGGCTCCACCGGCATGGCCTGAGCGCCGAGTTCGAAGCGCGGTACCGGCAGGGGGTAGATCCGGTATTGGCCCTGGTCGTGCACCCAGTCCGGCTCGGTTCCGTCCCAGTCCGGGAGGATGCGGCCACAGAAAAGGTCCGCATCGGGCTGCTCGTTTGCCGCAGTGCAGACGGCGGTGAGATAGCCTGCATCGACCCGATGGTCGTCATCCACGAAGGCGATGACGGGCGCAGTGACTTGGGGGATGGCGGTATTCAGTGCCTGGCTCTTGCCTGGCCGCGGTTCCTCGATCCAGCGCAGGGGCAGGCGTTGCTGATCCCGCTGCGATTGCACGTAGGATTCGAGATACTGGGCGGTTTCGTCGGTACAGGCGTTGGCCACAACGAACACCGAGACTTCGCAGCCCGCCGGACGGCTGCAGGCGTTCAGCGAATCCAGCGTGCGCTCAAGCAGTCCCACACGGTTGTGCGTGCAGATCAACACCTCCAATCGGTTCGGCTCTGCTCGCTGAGCGGACGGCTGCATGCGGTTTCCCGGCTGTGAAATACAATGGGCCCCGGTGCCCGGCGCAGTATGCCACGACCCCACAGACCCCAGCCATCGGCCCTGTCGACGATGCCAGTTCCCTCGGCGACTTGGCCATCACCATTCCACGGTTGTTCTTGAACCTCCGTTGTCATGGACGATCTCCGCCTGGCCCGATAATTCGTCCCGCGCGAAGTGCCAGCGGACACTGCGGTTTGCCGTGGACACCGCCACACCGGGCATGTCCCCGCTGCCGATTCGATGGACCTGGTGCTGCGCAACTCGTCCCCAGTCCGTCGGCAGCATCACCACAAGGAACAGACTCTCTGTCGAATCCTCGAGTGGCGTGACTTCGATACGCCACGCGCCGGGTTCCGCGTCTTTCCTGCGGGTGCGGGCGATCTCCTGCACGCGGCCGTCTTCATCGTAGTTCTTGCCGTCCACGAAAAACTCGAAACCGGGCCCTCCAAGGGTGGTCAGGTGTGCGTGCTCGGGCAGGATTACGTGCCCCGTCAGCCGTCCTCCCTGTCGGCCCTCGCGACCTTCCGGCCCGACTTCCAGCTCGAAGCGGTTGCCAGAGACGAAGGGCGGCTCCTGGCTGTGCAATAACCAGCGTTTGCGGAACTCCGGCCGGGACGAGATGACCTGGTCGTAAACGATGATGACGTCGTCCACACGATCATAAACAAAGGTGCGCCAGAGGCGCTCCACTCTCTTCGTGCGAGCGGAGAAGTCACCGGTTCCCGAGTCGCGATTGGTGTAGGCGGCCGTGATGTCCGCGGCCACGACCACAACGTCATCGTTCATCACCAGACGACGGATCTCTCCCGTGTGGTACATATCGCGGAAGCCCATCCACTCGTCGAGGTCGATCGGGGCGGGACCCAGTCCCCAGCCGGAGCCGACACGCCGTTGGCCACCATCGTTTGCGATCGGGCGCGGTTCGTTGCCTCGCCGCCGATGTGCTGGAGCGGGCACGGTGTCGGCAGGGTCGGTGACGGTGATCGTGTTATGGGCGATGGTCTGATAGGTGTAATTCATGTGGTGGTCGCCGCCGTACCCGCTTCCGTAAAGGCCGCTGTCGATGGCAAGCGCCCCGCCCCTGTAAATGGTGAAGGCGCCCTGATCGAGGTGGCTGTGCGACCAGTAATTATCCCCCGCCTTGAAAGTCACGTACGTGGTTTCTGGTGTCCAGTCGCGGCGCGCGACCAGCAGGCCCAGACCGTCGAAATGCTTGGCCCAGGGCAAACGTTCCGGAGCCCGTTCGTCTACCAGGCTTGGATCACCCAAGGGCCCCCATGGCCAGGATTGCGGGGTGGGCCGGCGCGGGGCCACCGGCGTGTATGCGGCGCGGTGCCGGCATTCGATGGCGAGCGCTGCCTGATCGGGGACGGCGCGGTTGAAGTGGCCCGCGTCTCCCCAGCGGAAATGGGTGCCGTCAGGACGAGTCCGGTAGACCAGGAAATCGAGGAAGCCGCACAAACCCGGCTCGGTGCGGAAAAGGTCCTCGCCGGTGACGTGGCGCCACAGGGCGGGAACCTGGTGTACGGCCTGGCCGATACCGATACCCACGTATTCGCCGCCCTCATGCCAGCCCCCGTGGCGGCCCATCACCTGTCTCCAGACCGGGAGTACGCGGTTTTTCCAGAGATCGTGGGTGAAACGCATGATCGGCTCGCCGCGGGGATCGTCTTCGTACAAGGCCAGTGCGACGGCAACCAGGGCCTGGAAGGGGCTGTTGTAGAGGTAAACGTTATAGGCAGAGAGGCGCTCGGTGCGGATACGCTCGACCAGGTAATCTCCGGCGTCCGCCAGTTTTTCGCGCAGCTCGGCGAGTTGTTCCGGTTGCCACTGGTCGTGGAGCCAGTCATAGGCGAGCGCGAGCGGTTTCGCCTGCTGATGTCCGCGCCAGGAGACCTCCAGGGCCATGAGCCGTTGATGCAGGCGGGCGAGATCCTGGCTGCCTGGTTCGATGAAGGCCATCAGGATCACGGTCTCAAGCGGACCATCCCCTCCGCGGGCCCTTTTTCGTGCTTGCTCCAGGTACCTTCGGTTCTCGGTTTGCAGGCGTCGGATATCTACGGCCGAGGGTGCTGGAAAACGCGGGTGTATGCTTAGGAAGCCAGGCAGGTCGACTGGTGGCAGCAGATCGGGTTCCGGGAGGAGCGGATAGGCTGCCGCCTGCGAATCCGGCTTGGACTCCGGGACCAGAGTGGCGAAAGCAACCACTGCGGCGAGGGCGGCCGTGGCGAACGCCAGGGTGATCGCCGGACCTGAGATGCCACGGGCAGGCAGTACGCGATGTTTGCTTCGAGGCGCACTGCGCGGCGCAGCGGGCCACCAGGCGCTGAGCCAGCCCATGAGAGCAAGCAGCACATCGGTGATGTCCGGGTACCGGCCCGGCTGAAACTGTTGGCGCCACTCGACTGCGAAGACCAGCGATGCCACCAGCAGTGCGCCGCCGATCAGAAAGATGCCGCCACGGCGTTCGGGTACGCAGAGCCGGACCAACAGCCCGATGGCAAAGAAGGGCCAAAGGTTTTCGACAATTCCGGCCAGACCCTTGATGTTCGCCACGTAGCCTTTGAACGGCATCCAGTTGAAATTGCGCAGCAGTGCTTCGGGGTCGCCGGTGCCCGGTAGCGCGGATACCGCGAAGCCGGCGAGGATCAAGCCAGCGGCGATCGTGGCTGCCGCTCGCCGGGGCAACGGATGGAGAAAGAGCAGGATAAGGGTGGCGGCCGCGAAGCCCGTGAGGGCTTCAGCGGAAAGTTGCCGGCTCACGACGACGACCTTGAGTGCCAGTACTGCAAGCACAGCGAGAAGGAACAGACGTTTTGCCGGTGTGCCGGGGCGCGCGATCAGCGCCGCCAGTATGCCGAGGCCCGAGAGGTTCAGGGCGTAGGCCAGCGCGTGAGCCGGGTCCAGGGACTGTTCGCCAGAGAGTACCAAGGCAAGGGGCGCCAGCCCTTGCCGGAGGTTGCCGATATCGAGAGAAGGTGCCAGTGGACTCAGTTGCGAAAGACCCCAAAGGCCGAGGGCGAGCAGACCCAGGTTGCCCAGCGTGTCCGGGCGGAAGAGGTCGTCGCGCCAGCGCCAGAGCCCGTGCCCGATGCGGGTATCCGGATGCAGAGTTGCCGCCAACGCACCTCCGAGAGCGGTGCCGAGGATGTTGGTGCCGAGATCCATGATCGAGGACACGCGGCCTGGCAGAAAATTCTGGAGGATCTCCATGGTCAGGCTCAGCGTGGTGCCGAGCAACAGGGCTGTGACGAGTGCTGCCAGCGTGCCCAAGCGCCGACGCAGGGCGGCAACGAGCAGGAGCCCCAGCGGCATGTACACCAGAATGTTAAGCAGGATGTCCGTGAAGATCAGGCGCTCGACTGGGACCGAAAGGAAGTCGAGCAAACCGACCCCGGGGTGCACCCAGGGGTCAAGCGGAAACAGGCTGCCGTAGGCGATCAGCCCGGCATAGGCGAGGGCAAGCAGGGCGAGGCGGATGCTATGCATGTACCTGGCGAGTCAGGTCGGTCAGCGAACCGTCGCGCAAAAGTCTACGGTCGATGGACATGCGTGCAAGACGGCGGATCTCATTCGACCGGGCAAGCCTTCTCCATGATGATCGCAAACGTGTGTCGCGTGTCTCTGACCGACCCGCCTGAGTGCGTGCTTGCGCGCACGAGGCGGTGGGCGCGGCGGTCGATCAGTGGGCCCGCTGTCGAATGAGCAATACCTGGACCTTGGCCAGCAGTGCCGTCACAAGGATGCCGATTCCCACCAGGAACCACACCTTCAGTTCGAAGCCCGCCAGGAAGAAGGTGCCCATCAGGCGGGCCAGCACGGTGATGCTGCAAACGATGATGCCGGCGAGAGCCAGCAGGTTCCCGGCTGCGTCGAGGATCTTGTCCATTCCCTTTTTCTCCCTTGCAGGTGGATGTCCAGACTTCGGATGATAAACCCCTCGCCGCTGTTTCGCGCCAAATTCTTGCGTGATGCCCAGACGGGGCGATCAGTCGGCGGAACGCGCACCGGCAATCGCACGCGGTCGCACCGCCACCCAGGTTTTGTGCAGGAAATGCCGGGCGAGCAGTGCGGGGGGCATGCGCAGGCGATGGTAGCGCAGTTGCCCGAGAGTGTCGGCGAGGCGCTCGCCCAGGCTCGGGGCGACGTCCGGAATCCGCGGTGGGCAGGCGCGTGAAAAGACCCAGTCCATGCTGCGTCGCGCCCAGCGCGGCGGGGGTGCGAGCGCCAGGCTTTCGGGGACCGGCGTGCCCAGCCAGGATCGGCAATAGTGCAGGGCGTACCAGAGGACGCGGTCGGCGCGGTGCCGTTCAGCCCGGTCGACCAGCCGTGACCATGCCTGAGCGTCATCGCTGAGGTGGTGCCGGACCAGTCCGTCGATATCCACCAGCCCGCGCAGTTGCCCGTGCAGATCGGAGTCCTGGAAGAGGTGGATCGCGGCATGGATGATCTGGTCGCAGGGGTCGAGCACCAGGAAACGCGATCCGGGCACGGACTGCAAACCCTCGAACAGGAGATCGTCGTCGGCGCGGGTGCGACTGGTCACCGGTGCAATGGTGTGGTGCAGGTCCACTTCCAGCGCGTGGCCCGGATAGCGCATCGG
This sequence comes from Gammaproteobacteria bacterium, assembly GCA_007694905.1. Taxonomy (GTDB): domain Bacteria; phylum Pseudomonadota; class Gammaproteobacteria; order Pseudomonadales; family Azotimanducaceae; genus SLTB01. The sequence goes on from REEU01000233.1 coordinate 10,177, forward strand.
CGGGAGCTCGTGGCTCCATTCGCGGTAGTAGCGGTCGTCGTAGGGGTCCTTGGCCTCCATCTTCCAGCCGGCGCTGCCGAGCGCGGCCTCGGCGGCTTCGATGTTCGTGCGCCGCACGAGGAGGTCGACGTCGTTGGGCATACGGCCGCGTGCGAGCGGAAGATCCAGGGCAAGGTAGGCGGCGCCTTTCAGGAGCGCCACGGGCAGGTCGCCGGGCAGGGCCTGGTCGAGCGCGCGCATTTCCATGCGTAACAGTTGCACGCGGTAGGCGGAGTAGTTGATCGCTGCCTGCAGGTGGCCGCGCACGCGGGTGGGTAGGGCGGTCCATGGGCCCTCCTGGTCGCGCAGACGATGCGCGACCGTGCCAAGCAGGCGCGCCTGGCGGACCAGGCGAATGGTGTCGTCCCAGTCGGCCAGCTGCATGTTGCGCACGTGTTCAGCGTCGCGCAGCAGGGGCAGGATGTGTCGGGCCAAGCCTGCAGGCGGGCTCATGCCTCGGCGTCCCCCTCTTCCAGGCGTGACTGCACCCACTCGATGGCTTCATCGAACTGGCTGTACCGTATTTGATATGCCGGGCAGGACTCGATCACCCGGGCGATCGCCTCGAAGCCGATCGGCCCCAGCAGATGATAGTTGAAGCTGTTGAAC
>REEU01000292.1 GCA_007694905.1 Gammaproteobacteria bacterium
AAGCGACCTGGTGGCGCTGGCGCGATGCGAACGTTCATATCGCCCGGGCGTCGAAGCCGGGTGCTCGCGTGCGCATGGTGATCCTGCATGGTGGCGGCGGCCATGCCGATGCGCTGTGGCCGCTGGCGGCTCTGGCTGTAGCTCAGGGCTACGAGGTGCTGCTGCCGGATCTGCCCGGCTATGGTCGAACCGAAGTTCCGGACCTGGGCGGCATCCGCTATCAGGACTGGGTGGACTGTGTGTCCGACCTGCTGCGTTTCGAAACCGCGAACGACCCACGCCCACTGGTGTTGGCCGGCGCCAGCATGGGTGGCCTGCTCGCCTACTCCGCAGCCGCCAGGACCGGTGTGGTGTCGCATCTTCTGGCCACGTGCTTCCTGGATCCCTCCGATGAAGTCACCTGGCCCGCACTGTCGCGCTGGGGTGGCGCTACCGCCCTCCGGATGCTTCGCCCTCTGCTGCGGCACGTGGGTCCTCGGCTGGGTCGAGTGCGCCTGCCGCTGCGCTGGCTGGTGCCCATGAAAATGATTGCCAACCATCCCGACCTGGCCCGGTTGTGTCTGACAGATCCACGAGGGGGCGGCAACCGCGTCCACCTGGGATTTCTTGCAAGCTTCCTGTTCTCCGAACCGGAACGGGCGCCCGAGGCGTTTCAGTCGCCGCCCGTGACGCTGGTTCATCCGGGCGATGATCGCTGGACGCCGCCTGCTATGAGCCTCGGCTTCTTCGACCGGATTGCGGCGCCGAAGCGTTACGTCGTCCTCGAGAACGCCGGCCACTTCCCTGTCGAGGATCCAGGCCTGGGCACGCTGGTCGAGGTGATGAACGAGGTTCGTGGCGCGCTGCTGGCGACCGATCAGGCGCGGTCGATACCGTGAGCGTTCGGCTGGCCATCGGAGGTGTGCCGAAGGGCGTGCTGAGGGTGTAGATTGACGCTGTCAGCCCTTTGGAGGTGCCGTCTTGTCCGGTAACGCGCGGTCGGCAGTAACAGACGTCGTGGTGGTGGGCGCGGGTGCTGCCGGTCTGGCGGCGGCGCGGCGCCTGCAAAGCGCGAACCGCAGTGTCGTGGTGGTCGAGGCCTCGCCGCGTATCGGTGGGCGCGCCTTCACGGAAAGCGAGACCTTCGGCTTTCCCTTCGACCATGGCTGTTCCTGGTTGCAGGGTCCGTCAAGTCTGCCGCACATCAAGCTTGCTGAAGAAGCCGGCTTCACGCTCGTCGATCACAGTGAGCCGCACGGTCTGCTTTTCACGCCGGATGGTCCCGGAGGCGAGGCCGAGATCGAGGCCTTCGATGCGGTGGCGGACCGCCTCGCAGCAACGCTTGTTGCCGCGACGGAGGATGTGGCGGCTGACCGCTGCGTCGATCTCTCCGACCCCTGGGCGGCGGCTGCGGCGACGTGGGTTGGCGCTATGGATCACGGCGTCGACCTGTTCGACCTGTCGACCGCGGATTTTGGAGTATACGGACCCTATGCGGTCGATGCGCTGGTTCGGGAAGGGCTCGGCGCCCTGGTGGCCCGCCTGGCTGAGGGGCTACCGATCCGGACGGACACAGCCGTGACGGGCATCGACTGGAGCGGTCAGGGCGTCACGGTTCGCACCACGCGCGGGGAGATCCGCGCGCGGGCCTGCATCGTGACGGTTTCAACCGGGGTGCTGGCCTCAGGGCGCATCGCGTTCTATCCGCGGCTGCCGGCCGCCACGCAGGCGGCAGTGGACGATCTCCCGATGGGGCTCCTGACCAAGATCGCGCTCAAGACTGACGGCAACCGCTTCGGCTTGCAGGACTCCAGTTACCTGACCCGGGCGATTCACGAACCGCTGCCGGCACGGGCCTGCTTCTTCCTTGCGTTTCCGGCGGGCTGGGATCTGATCGTGGGTTTCGTGGGCGGGCGCTTTGGCTGGGAACTGTCTCGGGACGGAGAGGAAGCGGCCATCGACTTCGCCCTCGGCGAACTCGCCGGCATGCTCGGCAATGACGTCCGGCGCCATGTCCTGCGCGGACGCATGACCGGCTGGGCGGATGATCCCCTGACCCTCGGTGCTTATGCCGCCGCGCGGCCAGGGCGCTATGCTGCACGCGCGGCCCTGGGGCAGCCGCTCGGTCAGCGCGTCTTCTTCGCCGGGGAGGCACTTGGCGGTGCCTATCCGGCCTTGCTGTCAGGCGCCCATCTCAGTGGCGAGGCGGCGGCCGAGACTGTTCTGGAGCAGCTGGACTGACCGGTGGCGCGGTTCCTGATCGTGGTGTGTTGGCTGCTTCGCTAATCCTCCTCGAACACCTGATAGCTCTCGGCCAGAAAGTCGATCAGCGCCCGCACCGACGGCAGCATGCCGCGCCGGGACGGGAACACGATGTGAATGACCTCTCGGGGTGGCTGCCAGTGGGGCAGGACGCTCAGCAGTGATCCGCTTTCGAGTTCGGCCGGCAGCATCAGGATGGGCAGCTGGACCACACCGACACCGGTCAGCGCGGCGGACTTCAGTGCCAGCATGTCGGTGGTGACGTAGCGCGGGCTGTGGTGGACGGTCACGCTGTCGCCAGTTGAGTTTTCCAGCACCCAGACGTGGCTTTCCTGAGGCGCCGCCCGGCTCAGGCTCGGCCAGTCGCTCAGATCCTGCGGCCGCTCCGGCATGCCCATGCGCTCCACCAGTGCCGGGCTGGCCACCAGACACTGGCCTCGATCGGACATCACCCGCAGCGCCAAGTCGCTGTCCTCGAACGGTGCCGGCCGCACCCGGATGGCCATGTCCACACCTTCGCCCAGCACATCCACGCGCCGGTTGGTGGCTTCCAGTTGGATGGACACCTTCGGGTACTGGGCCATGAACCGGGCCAGCATCTCGCCGATGTGGAAGTTGAGCAGGCCGATGGGGCAGGTCAGCCGGATGATGCCAGCCGGCTCGGCGGTGAGGCTGTCGATGGCCTCCTGGGCGGCTTCCGCCTCCACCAGCATGGCCTGACAGTGGCTGAAGTAACGCCGGCCGACTTCCGTCAGCACGAAGCTGCGGGTCGAACGGTGCACCAGGCGCACGCCCAGCCTGTCCTCCAGCAGGGCCACGCGCCGGCTGAGCTTGGATTTCGGCACCCCCAGGGCGCGTCCCGCCGGCGCGAAGCCACCGTGCTCCACCGCCTGCACGAAGTAGTAGAGATCATTGAGATCCTGCATCGCCTGCTGCCTATCGTTCTATTGGTAGGACGCTGAGTTCGATTTTAGCAGTCTAATCAAAGCGGCGTCCCCCGTTTAGGCTTCTACGCAAGCTGTTCAACGACCTGAAGGAGGCCGCAAGTGAAAACGATTCTGCACACCGTCTCCGGCTCCGGCGGGCACCGGCACTGGGTGGGCGACGGCTTTCCCGTGCGCTCGCTGTTCTCCTACCAGGACCACGCGAAGTCCTTGAGTCCGTTCCTGCTGCTCGACTACGCGGGTCCGGCCGAGTTTCAGCCGACCCGGTCCCGGCGTGGGGTCGGGCTGCACCCGCACCGGGGCTTCGAGACCGTGACCATCGTCTACCAGGGTGAGGTCGCGCATCAGGACACGGCCGGCAACGGCGGTCTCATCGGTCCTGGCGACGTGCAGTGGATGACCGCCGGCGCGGGCCTGATGCATGAGGAGTATCACAGCGACCGTTTCGCGCAGTCCGGCGGCACCCTCGAGATGGTGCAGCTCTGGGTCAATCTGCCGGCCCGGGACAAGCTGGTGGACCCGGCCTATCAGGCCATTACCGCCGACGACATCCCGGTCGTGGAGCTCCCGGAAGGTGCCGGCAGCCTGCGTGTCATCGCCGGTGACTATGACGGCCATACCGGTCCGGCCAGGACCCATACGCCGATGCAGGTCTGGGACATCCGCTTGCAGGCCGGTCGGCAAACGAAGCTGACGCTGCCCGAAGGGTGGGGCGGGGCGCTGGTGACCCTGCACGGCCCGGTGTTGATCAACGACAGCAGCATCAGTCGGGATGCGGAACTGGCTGTGCTGAGTCGGGAAGGTTCGGGCATCACGCTGGAAGCCAATGCCGATGCAACGGTGCTGCTGCTCAGCGGTGAGCCCATTGACGAGCCGGTGGTGGGCCATGGTCCTTTCGTCATGAACACCACCGAGGAGATCCGTCAGGCCCTCAGCGACTTCCATGGCGGCCGTTTCGGTCAGCGCCATCACTGAACTCGGCGCCAGCGGTCTGATCGCCGGCGCCAACACGACCCGGGGCATCCGGGTACAACCTGAGGAGGTGAATCATGAGCACGTCATACAAGCGTCTCGACAAGGATCAGGCAGCGGTGCTGCTCGTGGACCATCAAACCGGTCTGCTGTCCTTAGTCCGGGACATTCAGCCGGATATGTTCAAGAACAACGTCCTGGCCCTGGCGGCGCTGGCGCAGTACTTCAAGCTGCCGACCATCCTGACCACCAGCTTCGAGGATGGTCCCAACGGGCCGCTGGTTCCGGAGCTCAAGGACGCGTTTCCGGAGGCGCCTTACATCGCTCGTCCGGGACAGATCAACGCCTGGGACAACGAGGACTTCGTCAAGGCGGTCAAGGCGACGGGCAGGAAGCAGCTCATCATCGCCGGTGTCGTCACCGAGGTCTGCGTGGCCTTCCCGACGCTCTCAGCTTTGGCTGAGGACTTCGAGGTTTTCGTCGTCACCGACGCGTCGGGTACGTTCAACAAGATCACCCGGGACGCCGCCTGGGAGCGCATGTCCCAGGCCGGTGCCCAGCTCATGAGCTGGTTCGGGGTGGCCTGTGAGCTGCACCGGGATTGGCGCAACGACGTGGAAGGGCTGGGGACGCTGTTCGCCAATCACATTCCGGATTACCGGAACCTGATGAACAGCTACAGCAGCCTGACCAAGGCGGCGTGAGATGCAGGATGTCCGGTGGGACTTTGGTCCTGCCGGGCAATCCCGCGCATGGCCTACTAGGATTCGTCGAACCTCAAACGCCAGTGGTCGGGTTCTCTGTGAAGGTGCGCAACCGCTATGATGAGAATGTTGTTTCCGGTCGCGGTGTAGATGATCCCATAGGGGAATCTGTTCATCTGACACCGTCGGATTGAGCCCGAGAGCGAGTGCCAGGCTTCTGGGAACTCAGCGATGCGCTTGATGGTACTTCGAACTTCCCGCACGAAGTCGCCGCCGAGCTTCGATCGCTGCGCGCCGTAGTAGAGAACAGCATCTTCAAGGTCCCGACGGGCGGGGGTGAGGAATCGAATCCTCAAGTCTGCTCGCCAAGCGCTCGAAAGACCTCCTCAGCATCGATGGCGGCAAGTTCACCGGACTGGTACGCAGACAGCCGGTCTTCGGCTTCCTTGACCCACTCGGCATCCAATGTCGGATCGGGTTTATCCAGGCTGAGGATGAGTGTCTCGACCAGGGCCGCTCGCTCATTCGCAGGTAGCGTCAGCGCTTTATCCAGAACCACCTTTGCTGAATTGCTCATCGCCGATACTCCAAGACTGTTGCTGGAATCTACCAGCGTCGACAATCGGAATCGAACCTCTTGCCAGCGCAAATGGCAGGTGATCGCTGGCCGTGAACGACTAGGCGCAAGGCATATCGGCGCGCTGAATCGAGCGCGCTCCGGTTTCGAAGTCTACGCTCGCCTGCGATTCATGTCCTGACTAGCACAGTGCCAGCATTGACCGCGGCCAGCGTAAGGCGTAGCTAGGAGTATCGGTGGCCACTGGGGGTCGCTGCCGGGATCCGGAGGCGAGCATGGACAGCACGCAGTCAGCGCCGTCGCCGCAGCTCGCGGGGCGCAACCTCATTGTTCTTTCCGACGGCACGGGCAACAGCGGCGGGGTGACTCGGGACACCAACGTCTGGCGCCTGTACAAGACCATCGATCGGCATCACGCGCCGGTGGAGCAGCTGGTGCGCTACGACGACGGGGTCGGGACCGACGACTGGCGCGTCGCCAAGATTCTCGGGGGTGCCGTCGGCATCGGTCTCACCCGCAACGTCACCGGTCTCTATGGATTTCTTGCCCGCCACTACCGTCCGGGCGACCGCATCTACATGCTCGGCTTCAGCCGCGGCGCCTTCACGGTGCGGGTCCTGGCCGGTCTGATCGCCCGCTGTGGTCTGTGGACGCAGAACGCCTACTTCGCTGAGGACAATCCGGAACGCTTCATCCGCAGGCGCATCCTGCCCGCCTACCGTTCCCTCGGGGATGCGAAGGTGCGCGCGCTGCGTGACAGCGTCGATCTGCATCCGGAAGTGTATGTGCGCTTTCTCGGCGTCTGGGACACCGTGGATGCGGTGGGCGTGCCCATCGATGAGATCAAGGTCCTGCTCGAGACGCCCATGCGCCTGTTCGCCAATCGCCGCGGCTACGGCTTTCACGACCGCGAACTCAGCCGCTGGGTGCGCACGGCGCGGCAGGCGTTGTCCATCGATGACGATCGCCGCACCTTTCACCCGAACGTCTGGTCCACCCACCGGCCACTCGGCGAGCGTGATCATCTCTGTCAGGACGTCGAGCAGGTCTGGTTTCCGGGTGCGCATTCCAACGTCGGCGGCGGCTACCCCAAGGATGGTCTGGCCCTGGTGACCCTCGACTGGATGCTCGGCGAGACGGACGCGCTGGGGGCGGATCGCATCTGGCTCGAGGGCGACCGGGTGACGCCGCTGCAGTCCGATGCCGCCAATGACTCAGCGATGGCGATCTTTGACGATGACAACGGCCAACGTTTCGCCGTTCACAGCCCCGCCCGAATCACCCTTCAGCAAAAGGCCGATGCCCAGGGTCGCCACTACGAACCGCGGTCGGGCTTTGGTCTGGCGTATCGCTACCAGCCGCGTTTGCTGGAGCGGGCCTACACCGGGGAAGGGCATGGCTGGGCGCGCTGGCTGAGGCGGCTGCCGGACATGCCGACGGTGCTGCACCAGCGGCTCGGCATTCCGCAACTCACACCGCCGCCGCGTCAGATTCCCGTTCACGTCAGCGTCTTCCAACGGGTGTTGCAGGGCACGCAGGCCTACGCTCCGTATGTTCTGCCGGAGAACGTGGCGATCGCCCATACCCGCGGGCCGAGCCCGTTCGCTGCAGGACCGGGCAGCCCGCCCGTGACGCTGCCCGAGCCCGATGCGGCGAGGACCGCCGCGCGGACGCTGGTGCGTTGGCGACGCTTTGCCTACGGGCTCACGCTGATTGGGGTCGTGGCGCTGCTCGTGGCATTGAGCCAGCTGCCCCTGGGCGATTTGATGCGGTTCGTCACAGCGCCGACGCTGGATCAGGTGCAGCCGCTGTTCGAGCCGATCCGGGATGATCGCTGGTTACATGCGGCGATCGCCCTGATCGTTCCCGGTTTCGTGCTCGGCTGGTGGGCGCAGCGCCGGCTGCGGCGCCGAACGCGCAAGGCGTGGAACGACGTGCTGCTGCGTTCTGAATTGCTGCCGTGATTCGAGTCGCCGCCAGCGTGCAGCTCAGCTGCTCGTCATCAGAGGACGGACCACGGAGGCACGAATGGCCGTAGACCTCGCCAAGCCACCGCACATCGTCGTCGTCCACGGCGTTCAGCGCGGGTCGGGCATGAACATCAAGCTCGACCGGACCGTGTCCAAGCTCGTCGACCGGGTGCTCACGCAGAGTCACATCACCGAGGACTACCTGGTCCGGCAGTACGTCTACGAGCACAAGAACCACCGGCATCCGACGGTGCGTCTCGGGAACCTGCTCGCGACCGCGATCTCGCGCGGGCGGCCGCTGGCAGGGCGGGCGCTGCGTGAGGCCATCGATCTCGTGGGCGACGTGGTCATCAACGCCACCGACTCCAGTACGGCCAGTGAGATTCGCGCCGGCCTTGCCGACTTCATCCTGCAGTCCCACGACGAGGGCCATCGTGTCCTGCTGATCGGTCACAGTCTCGGCAGTGTGTACGCGTTGCAGACCTTGAACGAATTGATCCGCAGCGGCGGGCTGTTCGAAGGTGACGACCGGCGGTTCTGGGCGGCGCAGGGCCTGGTGACGCTCGGCAGTCCGCTGGGTCTGGACATCGAGCTGCCCGGCATCCGCATCTTTCCCAAGGTAGCCATCGAGGCGGTGCCCTCGGACGTGGAACGGCTGCCCTGGCACAACTTCTACAGCCGCCATGATCCGGTCGTCAGCGGCCGCGTGTTCGGCACCCGGGTCGAGGTCGAGGGCAGCGAGGGGCCCACCGAGATCCGCTACCGTGATGCGACCGATTCGGCTGGATGGCTGCTTCATGGCCACTACGTGAATACGGGCGTGAAGTGGCTGCTGGCGCATACGGCGTACTGGAAGGACCCGACCGTGGGTGTACGGCTCGTGTCCATGCTCTGGGGGTGATTATGAGACGACTGACGATCCTGCTCATCGCTGCTGCGCTCCTGGGGGGATGCACCATCACCCATCACAAAGCGCGCGGTGAGTTCGGCGACACCCCCGCCGTGTTGCACTGGAAGGAGGGCGACAGCGTGCTCACCTTGTGGCGCTGTGGCGCGGTGCCCATTCCGATGAGCCGCGGCGTGCAGGGCCAGGGCGAGGCTTTTATGAGTGATGACGGCTGCGTTCGTTTTCTCGGTACCCTGGAGCCGGGCGAGACCGCTGCATTGGCCGTCTTCTGTTCCGACCCGCGATATCCGGGGGAGGGCGAGTACGCGCTGGCTGAGGTCGAACGCCGGCGGCAGAACGTCTGGTTCGGGCTGCGGGAGCCGGAGATTCCGTCGGCTTGTAATGGGGTGGATTGAACAAGCCCTGCAGCATCGTCCTCCGCTTGCTATGCCCTTGCGGTCCGGGCGCCCTCCGCGCAGCATCGTGGCGGTGCTGGCAACGGAGCGTGGGCGATGCTGGGTCTGACCCTCGGGCTGATATGGGCCGCGGCCGGTATGGTCGATGCGACCTTTGCCAATCGGGTCGAAGCGATCGCCGTCGAGCGCGAACTGCCCGGCATGGCCGTGGTGGTGATGGATGCCGATCGGGTCGTGTATGCCGAAGGCTTCGGTGTCGCTGACCTGAGCACAGAGGAGCCGGTGACGGCGGACACCGTGTTTCAGCTCGGGTCCATCAGCAAACAGTTCCTGGCGGCTTTCGTCGTCGACCTGGAGGATGCCGGCCGGCTGTCGCTGGACGCGCCGCTGCGTCGTCATCTGTCCGACTTCGATCAGTTTCCGGCGGATCTGCGCCTGCATGATCTGCTCGATCACACCAGCGGTATCCGCGAACCTCTGTTTGAGCCGGACTTCGCTGAGGGCATCGAGGATCTCGAGCGCAGCACGGCGGAGATGCTCTTCCTGCTGCGTCGCCTGCCCACCGATTTCCCGCCCGGGGAGCGCTGGTCCTATAGCAACGCCAACTACCTGCTGCTGGCGCAGCTGGTGGAATGGATGACGGGAATGCGCTACGAACAGGCGCTGGCCGAACGCTTCTTCGAGCCACTGGGACTCAGCAGTCTGGGTCCATGCCCGTCTGTGCCCGAGGGCGCGGACGAAGCGCTCGGTTACCGCATGGGCAGGGACGGGCCCGAGCTGGCGCCGCTCGAGAACATGGACTGGCTGCGGGGTGACGGTGGACTCTGCGGCAGCGCCCGCGACGTGGCGCGCTGGCTGCGGGCACTGGACAGCGGCGAGGCGCTGTCCGACCGCGCCCGGGATCGCCTCTGGCAGCGGCGCACGCTGCCCGATGGCACCCGGCTCGACTATGCGAACGGCTTTTCGCTGCTCCCCTTCGGCGAGCGTGCAAAATTCGCCCACAACGGCGCCACACCCGGATTCTCTGCCAGCGCGGCGCTCTATCCTTTTGACGATCTCGTTATCGTCGTCCTCTCGAACCTCGGTGACGTTCGCGTGGACGCCGTCGAGCGGGAGCTGGCGCGGCGTCTCTTTCTCGAGCCGCCACCGGACTACCGCGCCGTGCCCATCGAACCTATCGGCATCGATGCCTGGACCGGTGATTACGACTTCGGCGCCTTTCCTGGCAGCTTCGTCCGGGAGGACGGCGCACTTCACGTCCATATGCCGGCTCCGGCGCCCAGTGCGCGCCTGCGTTACATCGGTGATCGCACCTTCGTCGCCGAGTCGGACCCCGACGTGCTGCAATTCCGGTTCGAGTATCGGCCCGAGGGCCGCAGGGTGCGCATGCGTATGGCGGGGATGCTTTGGTATGGCGATGATTGAGCGAGGCGTCTGCTGCTGATTACCCCCGCATCGTCTTCGCATTGCGTCGATCTGGAACCGTCCCTCATCGAACAAGACTCGAATCATCGAGGTTATGAGACGCTTGCTAGCGCCAGTGGGAGCTAACGTCGCCCGTAGGGCGGCGTTGCGATCGTGGACTGCCGCCTGACTCAGGCGTGACGCGGATCGCGACGCCCGCTTCGCGGACGTAGGCTCCCACCCGGCCTTGCATGAATCGTTGTTGTTCCATCTGTGACAGTGCGAACGATCCATCATGGTGAGCTTTCAGTCGAAAATCAGCGCTGCATGGCCGCAACGTAAGCCTGCCACTCGGCTCGTTGCCGCGATCCCGTCCGATTGAACCCGTGCTTCGCGGGCAAGCGCCAGGCCGGCCCAGTGCCCGACCTGACGCTGATCAGGCCTTGACCGGGCTCAGTATCGAGCATGCCTGGCTGCAGCTGATCCTTGATCTCGGGAACCTGCACGCCGTCAGCGCGGAAGAAGAGAAAGTCCGCGTTGCGCTTGACCACCGTGTACCCGCCTTCGTGCAGCAGGCGATGGTGGTGCCGGCATTATGCCGACTCCCGGATTATGCCGCGTCCCCGGCCCTGTGACCGG
>REEU01000181.1 GCA_007694905.1 Gammaproteobacteria bacterium
GCGTCACGAAGCGCGCCGCATCGTCAGGGGAACATAAAGCCTCGGCTGGGTAGTTAAAGTGCGGGGGATTTTACGCATTCTGTAACCCGCTGCAAGCATCCGGGTATCGGTTTTCATCGCCTTCGATACCACCGTTCGTCGCTCGGTGGCCGGTCCGGTGCGTCGATAGGGTCTGCGCAATTGAACTCTCCGGCTGCGAGGCTAAGATAGGCCCCTTCCTGTCAGGCGCGGGGTGATCGGATCGGGACCGGTCAGAGGCCCTCACGCAGCCTTCGGCAGAAGACGTTTCCAAGTGCAAACTGCCCGCCGTCGGCATCTACCGGGGCTGGCTCGCTATTGGTCCGCAAACGGTATTCGGGCCTGGATCAGGGGGATCATCGTTGTCCATCACGGTTGCGAAGCAGCGGTCGGAACCGTTACCGGCCGTGGCCATCGGTACGCATCGGTTGCGCAACCGCGTGTTGCTCGCGCCGATGGCGGGGGTCACGGACCTGCCGTTCCGCAGCCTCTGCTGGCAACTTGGTGCAGGTATGGTCGTCGCGGAGATGGTGTCCGCGGATCCGAGCCTCCGCCACACGCGCAAGTCGCGACTGCGGCGCCTTCACGCTGCAGAATCGGGCCCGCGCAGCGTCCAGATTGCCGGTTCCGAGCCCGCTCAGCTGGCCGCCGCGGCCTGCTACAACCGGGACGAGGGTGCGGACATCATCGACATTAATATGGGGTGTCCGGCCAAGAAGGTGTGCAATCGCGCCGCCGGCTCGGCCCTGCTGCGTGACGAAGCGCTGGTAGCGGCCATCCTCGCGGCCGTGGTTGCCGCGGTGGACGTGCCGGTCACGTTGAAGATCCGGACCGGCTGGTCGCCTGAGCACCGCAACGGTGTGCGCATCGCCCGGATCGCAGAGGACGCCGGTATCGCGGCGCTGGCGGTTCATGGCCGCACCCGTGCAGACCGATTCAGCGGTCGAGCAGAGTTCGACACCATCGCCGAGATCGTCCAGTCAGTGTCCATGCCTGTGATCGCAAACGGTGACATCGACTCTCCGGACGGCGCGGCAGCCGTCCTGGCGCACACCGGTGCCGCAGGCGTCATGATCGGCCGTGCGGCCCAGGGGCGCCCGTGGCTGTGCGGGCAGATCGCGGCTTGGCTCGAGCACGGCGAACGTCTGCCCGAACCGGATGCGGCCACCCGCGGACGCATCATGATCGAGCATGTGCGCGCCCTGCATGCGTTCCATGGCGTGGAGCGCGGCCTGCGCATCGCGCGCAAGCATGTGGCCTGGTACCTGCAGGCCAACGCCACACCGGATCAGGAATGTGGGCGTCCGTTCCTGTCCAGGTTCAACCGGATCGAAGACGGTGCAGAGCAACTCTCGAGCCTGGCTGCGCTGCACGCGTCGATCGCCACACCATCTCCTGGGGGAGGGTCCGACGAACGGACCTCTGAGCACGTCGCTGCGGAGCCGCATGCTGCGGCGCTGGCAGCCTGAAGGGCAGGACAGCAAGTGAATGACAGCCATCGCAATCTCGGTGCAGGTCGAGCCATCAGCGCTACGGTCACGCCGCTGGTGAAAGTACCCGAAACCACTTCCGAACCGTTGAGAATCTGCGTCGAGCGGGCGCTGCAAGCCTACTTCGCTCGCCTCGATGGTGAGGACGCCAAGGAACTCTACGCCATGGTGCTCGCTGAGGTGGAGGCGCCGCTGCTCGAGTTCGTGCTGCGCCAGGCACACGGTAACCAGTCCCAGGCCGCCGCCATGCTGGGCATCAATCGCGGCACCCTGCGCAAGAAACTGAAACAATACGACCTGCTGGGCTGACGCCGTCTCGCAGATCGCTGCGGCGCGCACATCTTTTGTTCTCTTCCTGACATGGATTCGACGGCTCTATGAATGACGCACGCATCCGGGTGCGGCGCGCCCTGCTTTCCGTAAGCGACAAGCGTGGCCTGGAGGCGTTTGCGCGCGGCCTGGCCGCCGCCGGGGTCGAACTCCTCTCCACTGGCGGGACCTGCAGCCGGCTGCAGGACGCAGGCCTCCAAGTCACCGAAGTCTCTGCCCACACGGGCTTTGCGGAGATGATGGCCGGCAGGGTGAAGACGCTGCATCCGAAGATCCACGGTGGTCTGCTCGGGCGCGAGGACGGCGCTGGTGGGGGCGAGGATGCCGAGGTGATGGCGGAACATGGCATCACGCCTATCGATCTGCTGGCAGTGAACCTGTATCCATTCGAGGCGGCGGTTGCCGATCCGGACTGCGGTCTCGAGCATGCCATCGAGAACATCGACATCGGTGGCCCGGCCATGATCCGCTCCGCTGCCAAGAATCACGCTCGTGTGCTGGTGATCACGGATCCTGCGGACTACGCGCGGGTGCTGGAAGCCCTGGCAACGGAGGACGGTTGCACGACGTCGTCCCTGCGCGGTGAGCTCGCGGCGCGGGCCTTCTCCCATACCGCGGGCTATGACGGCGCCATTGCCAACTGGCTCGGCAGCCGACTCGACCCGATGGTGGATGGCGGCGACGATGACGCAGCTGTGCCGGCGTTTCCGCAGCGCCTGCATCTGGCCTGGGAAGCCGGGCGACCGCTGCGCTACGGCGAGAATCCTCATCAGCGCGCCACGTTCTACCGGGAGCGGGGGGGTGCGGAGGGCGACGGGACCCTCGGCGGTGCCCGTCAGCTCCACGGCAAGGCACTGTCCTACAACAACATTGCCGACACCGATGCTGCCCTGGCATGCGTCGCGGCCTTCGAAGCTCCGGCCTGCGTCATCGTCAAGCACGCCAATCCCTGCGGCGTTGCCGTGGCCGAGGACATCGGTGCCGCCTACGACGCCGCGTTCGCAACCGACCCGACCTCCGCCTTCGGCGGCATCATTGCGTTCAACCGGGAACTCGATGCCGCAACCGCCGCCCGCATCGTCGAGCGGCAGTTCGTCGAGGTGATCATCGCGCCCGCAGTCACGGCGGCTGCCCGGGACGCGGTGGCGGTGAAGAAGAACGTCCGCCTGCTCGAGTGCGGTCCGCTGGTGCAACAGCATGCCCGGTTCACCTTGCATCAGGTCAGCGGCGGATTGCTGTTGCAGGACCCGGACCTCGGTGACATGGCGGCAGACGCCCCGAAGGTGGTCACACAACGGGCACCCGATCCGAGGGAGGAAGCAGACCTGCGCTTCGCCTGGCAGGTGGCGAAGTTCGTCAAGTCCAATGCCATCGTCTACGCCCGTGGGCAACGCACCATCGGCGTCGGGGCCGGTCAGATGAGCCGGGTTTACAGTGCCCGCATTGCCGGCATCAAGGCGGCTGACGAGGGGCTCGAGGTGCGCGGCGCAGTCATGGCGTCTGATGCGTTCTTCCCGTTCCGGGACGGTATCGACGCCGCGGCCGAAGCCGGTATCACGGCGGTCATTCAGCCTGGCGGTTCGGTCCGCGACGAAGAGGTGATTGCTGCCGCGGACGAGGCAGGCATGGCCATGCTGTTCACCGGCATGCGCCATTTCCGTCACTGACGCACAGAGGGGCGGTTCCATCATGAAGATCCTGGTGATCGGCAACGGCGGTCGGGAGCACGCGCTGGCGTGGAAGCTGGTGCAGGGTACGGGTGTCGAACGTGTGTTCGTGGCGCCGGGGAACGCTGGAACGGCGCGGGAAGCTAACGTGGACAACGTGCCCATTGCCGCCACCGACCTCGACGCCCTGGTCGACTTCGCCGTCGAAGCGGCTATCGACCTGACCGTTGTCGGTCCTGAAGCGCCTTTGGTTGCCGGTATCGTCGATCGTTTCACGGATCGCGGGCTGCTGTGTTTCGGGCCGAGTGCCGAAGCGGCGCAGCTCGAAGGGTCCAAGGCCTTCAGCAAAGATTTCCTTGCCCGCCATGGCATTCCGACTGCCGCCTACGCTACGTTCGAGGACGTGGACGCCGCCGAGGCGTATGTGCGTGCCCAGGGCGCACCCATTGTGATCAAGGCCGACGGCCTCGCCGCCGGCAAGGGCGTTGTGGTGGCCGAAACGGAGGCCGAGGCCCTGGCCGCAGTACGGGACATGCTCGCCGGCGGCGCCTTCGGCAACGCCGGCCACCGGGTGGTGATCGAGGCGTTCATGGCCGGTGAGGAGGCCAGCTTCATCGTCGTCGCCGACGGCGAGCGTTTCCTGCCCTTCGCCACCTCCCAGGACCACAAGCGCCGTGACGATGGCGACCTTGGCCCGAACACCGGTGGCATGGGCGCCTATTCGCCGGCGCCCGTGGTCACGCCCGAGGTGCACGCCCGCATCGTCGAGGAGGTGATCCGACCCACCATTGAGGGGATGGCGCGCGACGGCCATCCTTATCGCGGCTTTCTCTACGCCGGGCTCATGATCGACGCCGAGGGGCGCCCGCGGGTGGTGGAGTTCAACTGCCGCTTCGGTGATCCGGAGGCGCAGCCCGTGCTGGCCCGGCTGCGCTCTGATCTGGCATCAGTCTGCGCCCAGGCCGCCCGAGGTCGACTCGAGGCGTCGGCGCTCGAGTTCGACGATCGCAGCGCTCTCGGTGTGGTCATGGCAGCGGGTGGGTATCCGGCCGACTACCGCCAGGGTGACCCCATCAGCGGCCTGGAGCAGGTCGATCCCGACGTGCACGTGTTCCACGCCGGCACGCGCCTCGACGGTGATCAGGTGGTCACCGCCGGCGGCCGCGTGCTCTGCGTGGTAGGCCTCGGCGACAGCGTCTCCGAGGCGGCACGCCGGGCCTATGCCGGCGTCGATACCATTCATTGGCGCGACTGCTATGTCCGCCGCGACATCGGCCATCGCGCCATGCGCAGGGAGCGCCGATAGATCGCACTCGGAGGTGCGTAGAGCGTGCGAAGACGCATCGGGGTTCGTCCAGGGCCTCCAGTTCGTGGCTTGACCTGAAGGCATGAAGCTTTTGCTGGCAACGTCCTTAAGAGTAGTGAGGCAGCGACGGGAAGGGTGGGCTTTAAGGAAGTGCTGTCAGCACTTCCTTGAATCTCCTGCGTGATTGGGAGAGGCCTCTCGGCCGTTTGCTTTCCTTCCGTTCTGTGGTCGCAGCACTTGCGGAGAACGGACGCTTGCGGGGCAAGCGATCTGTCCTCCTCATCGCGGCGGCGGACACGGTGCCCAGTCTCGACGAGTATCACCATGACGACGCGGCTGCCTGCTTCGCTCGTGCGACCTGGGCCACGAAATCGAGTGCCGCGATTCTCTTGATTCGCAATTCCTTTGATCCTTGGGTACCTTTCAGGAGCCGGGGGGGCATGGATGTCGGGCGCTCGGCGCCTTGCGATTTCCTCCTCAGGTGTTTTCCGCTCTCGGGGGTGTCGTACGTCATGAATCTGTCGTCTTCGCGGTACGCGCCGTATCGCCTGTGTTCTGCTATCTGCCTGTTTCTTTTAGCCTTTCTAGCGCTCGGCGTGGCGGCCCAGCAGCAGCCGGCCGGTCGTGTCACAGTGGTGCTCGGCACCGTCGAAGCGGTGGCCCAGGACGGCGAGGTACGAACCCTGGGCCGGGGCGATCCTGTCTTCGAGGGTGACACGCTGCGTTCCGGACCCGGCGGTCGGGCCCAGGTCCGCTTCACCGATCGCGGCATGCTCTCCCTGCGTCCGAACTCCGAGGTCGCGCTCGACGAATACGAGCAGGCTGCAGCGCCGGCCGCCAACCGCAAACAGATGACGCTGAGCCGCGGGGGTTTTCGCGCGCAGACCGGCAGCATCGCCCGGGTCAACCGTCAGGCCTACCGTGTGCAGGCGCCGGTTGCCACCATGGGTATCCGCGGCACGGTGTTCGACCTGTATCTGGAGGACGATGGCTCGTTGCTGGTGGGCGCGAGTCAGGGTGCCGTCGAGGTGGAGACCATCAGCGGTGCCACCGGCAGTGTTGGGCAGGGCGAACCCTTCAATTATCTGCGGGTGAGGCCGGACGGCAGCATCGAGTACCTGCTCGAGCTTCCCGAAGCACTGATCGATTCACCCGAGCTCACGGCGCGCACCGATGCATCACCCTTCGATGCCGGGCTTCCGGCACAGGCGACAATCGTCACCGGCCAGGGTGCGGCCGAGACCCCGGCGGGCTACCGCACGCTGTCACGGGAGCGCCTGCTCGACCTCGTCGAGGACCCCGACGCCACCGGCATCGTCAACCTCGCGCGGGTCGGCAGCGGCGATATCCCCGGCGAGCTCGTGGACGAGGATCCCGACCCGGACCTGCCCGAGCCGGTTTTGACGCCTGAGCAGGTGGAGGCGCTGCTGGCCGATGACCGTATCGCCCTGGCGCTTGGTGCGGCCGGTGACGAGGACGGCGCCGGCCTGTTCGGCGGCATCGCCACGGTCAACTCCCCGACCCTCGCGCTCGACAGCTCGACCCAGGGGTTAGCGCCTGGAATAGCCGGCGCGGACCGGCAGACACTGCTCGACGGCGCCGATCTGTTCCTGTTCGGCGACAGCGGAGAGGTGCTCTTCGATGAGGACGTGGCGGGGGTCGCGGGGCTGGTCTGGGGCCGCTTCACCGCCCCGGTAACGGTGTTCGTCGACGCCCTTGACCGGGACGTGACGTTCGGGCTCGACCGCGACGTTCTGTTCGCCATCGGGTCGCCGGCAGATCTCGCTGATCTCGAAGGCATCGTCGAGTACGAACTGTTCGATTTCGACGTCGTGAGTTCCGGATTGCCCGTTGCGGCAATGTTCAGCTCGGGGACGCTCGATCTCGGCTCGGGCAGCTACGCCGGATCCCTGGAGGTCATCCTCGGCGAGAGCGAATCCCTCGATGACTTCAGTCTGCTGGCCGAGTTCGAAAGCCAGGTGGTGGGCGGCGTACTGGAGGGCGTGGAGTTCTCCATCCTGGAGCTTCTGCCCTTCGACGACGGGCCCAGCGAGGACGCTGAGGGGACGCTGGCCGGCTTCTTCACTGGTGACGGAGCGGCCTTCCTGCAGCTTGCGTTCGACTTCCGGGTACCGTCCCGGGAGGACGCGGACGTACTCGGGCTGGCGCTGCTGGAGCAGGTTCTGGTGGAAGACCCTGGTCTCGATGGCCTGACGCCGGAAGAGGCCGAGGCGCTGAGCGCGGGATTCGCCTACATCGGCGTCACCTGCTGCGATGAGGCAGAAGGTGTCGAGCCACCGCAGGTCTACGGTGGTCTGGCCAGCGATCCGCGCCCCAGCGAAGGGCAGGAAGTGCTGCTTGGCATCGCGCTGGGCGAGGACGGCGAGCGCGTTGGTGCACTGGATGCCGAATTCCTGGCCTTCCCTCCTGCGCTGGTGACGCGAGGGTCGGACGCCGAAGTCCTGAATTTTCAGCCGAGCTTCCATGTCGTGGGAGCGGAATCGGTGGCTGCGCTGGCCCTGGATCGCGACGGCTTGCCGCTGCGCGCCTTCCGTACGGAGGACGGTGAGCTCGACCGGCTCCTTCGCGAGAGCATCTTCCTGCTCACGGGCATACCGACGCCGGCGGCCAACCTTATGGGTTGGCGCCGTTATGAGCTCGCGCAGCTCGTGGACGGGTTCGCGGCCGTCACAGATCCCTCCGGTGAGGTCACTTTCCTCGCCCTGTTCGAGCGGGAGCTGGCTTTCACTGTAAATCTGGCGGACGGTCAGGTGTCGAGCGGGTTCTTCAGCGGCCAGGCCGACGACATCGACGAAACCGTTCTCCTTGGATTCCAGGTGCGTTTCGACGGCCAGGTGGCCATTGAGAATGACAACGCCTTCGTGGAGTTCGAGATCACGAATGCATCCGTGACCGACTTCTTCGCGGGTGACGGTGGACTCGGTTTCAGCGTCGACCCCGATGCGGTCGAGCTCGGCGGCTTTTTCACCGGCGACACCGGCGAAGCCTTTGCCGCAGCCTTTAAGATCAACGCCGAGTACGGAGATTTCTTCGGAAACGGAGAGGACACCTCACTCTTCCGTCTCTTCGGTACCGCGCTGCTGGCCCAACAGGACCTGACTCTGAATTTTTCCGAGACGCAGGCGCTCACCGATCCCGGCCTGCTTTTCGTGGGCGCCACAGGCTTCGAGCCCGGAGCGATCCTGATCGGACGCACTACGATGCAGGCGGACTTCGTCGAGCGCGCGAGTGTGCTCGGTCTCACACCGGATGGCAGTGGCGGGTTGCTCAAGCCGGGCGACATGGGCTTTATCGATCTACCGAGCCAGCTGCTCCGGCCGGGCAGCGCGCGGATTCCGGGTTTTCTCGGCAATCTGGGTCCGGCCCCGGGAAGCTCGAACACGCAGTTCCGGCGTTGGTTGCCCGTCGATGGCGAGCCTCTGTTGGTGGACGCGGAGTCCGGAGAGATCCTCGATACGCTGAGCAGTTCGGTGTTTTTCCTCAATGCCACGCCCACGACGCTGCCGGCCGAGGGATTCACGACGTTTGCCGGCAGCCGCATCACCAACAGCCTGCAGATCGATCAGCAACGGACCACGGGTGTTTTCGGGTCGACGCTGAACGAAGGCACGGCCTCATTCAGCCTCGATCTCACCACCGGCGAGATCAGCGCCGGGCAGCTGTTTGCTGTCGCGCGTCGTGGTCAGTTCTCGTTCCCGGATCTTCCCGAGCGTGAGCAGGGCTTTCAGGTTTTTTTCGATGGCCAGCTGGTTAATACGGACGAAGGCAGCTTCATTGAGGTGCAACTGCTCGATGGCAGCTTCGAGGTGATCGATTTCTCGGAGGGCACGTCGGTGCATGTCCCGATCGACCTGGAGGCCAGCAGTATCGAGGGATTCTTCGCAGGCGACTCCCAACCGCAGCTCAATGCGGCTTTCTTGTTGCGTACGATTCCAGATGAGGAAGGCAACTTCGAGGCGTCCAGCGGGGTGTTCACCGTGGGCAATTCGCTGCTGCCTGAGACGCGGCTCATCGCCGAAGAGGTCTCGGCGTGGGTGCGGAGCTTCGAAAGCGAAGGAGTCGAAGTCGTTCGCCCCGGCTTCGGCCTGGCGGCGTTCAGTCCCGCGTTCACCGGGCAGGTTCCCGGCAATGGCGTGCTGCTTGGACGTGCGCCGAACGTCGAACTGGACGGTGATTTCGTCCTCGGTGCCAATGCGCTGCGCGTCTTGGGTTCCGAAGGTGAGGTCGTCGCGGATACCCGCCGCGGGGGCTTCTTAGCCCAGCCGTTCGATTTCATCCTGCGCCAGTCGAACGCGTTCGAATTGGAAGAGTTTTTCGTATCGGATGTGCGTGCCGATGGCACCCTGGACTTCGAGGGTTTCGAGGTGACCTGGGGCGCATGGCGGGACCCGGGTTCCGACTCCGCGGCGAGGATTCAGATCGACCCGGCCGATCCGAACGTTACGGTGGATGCGCCGGGCCGGGTCCACTTCGCGAGCGTGAATCCCTCTCCGATCTCGGGCCTGCCCCCGAGCGGAATGTTCCTCTATGGCGGCCCCACCGTGGCGGTAGGGTCGGCTCAGGGGGACTTCGCCGGTGGAGACTTCCTCTCGCCCGTGGCGATCGCTGACGAGGATTTTTTCGTCGAATTCGTCCTGAATTTCGGCACGGGTCTGATCAGTGATGGCGTGATCCGGGTCAGCTACGGCGTGGAGCCGGTCATGGAATGGAGAGGCGAGTTCGACGGCGTTCTGAATGGTGCGGTAACGGACTTTACGCTGCGAGGCCTCGACCTTTTCGGGTTCGGTGAGCTGATCGGTGGCGCCGACCTCGACCGCAGCGCCATCACGGGTCTGTTGACGGGGCCTGGCGGGGAGCGCCATGCGGGCGCCTTCAGTTTCCTCTACGTCGACGGTGAACTGTTTGAGAGCGTGCGCGGGCTCTGGGTGACGGAGCAGCTGGACTGAATGGCTGGAGACTACGATGAGCGAGCAATGAGGCGTGTCACGTCAGAGCGAGCGCGCGCGAGAACGGGGGATGGTGGAATGAACGGTATGAAACGAGTGGGCGTTCGTGCCGCGGGCGTCCTCGCCGCGGGCCTCCTGGCCGCGACCGTGGTGTCTGCCCAGCAGGTGGACACGATCAACACGCTACGAGATCTGGTGAACCAGGGCCAGTACCAGCGGGCCTACGAGCTGGGCCAGGCGGCAGAAGAGCGCTACGAGGGCCGCGCTGAGTTCGACTTCCATTACGGCCTGGCGGCGCTGGAGACGGGTAACTACCCGGAAGCGATTTTCGCGCTGGAACGGGTGGTGTTCGCACGCCCTGATCAACTGCGGGTGCGCCTGGAGCTGGCCCGGGCCCACTTCCTGGCTGGGAACTACGCGGCGGCAGAGCGGGAGTTCAACCGGGTGCTGTCGGCGGACCCACCGCCGTCGGTGCGGGCGAACGTGAACCGCTTCATGGACCGGATCCAGCTGGCCCAGGCGAGCCAACGGCGGCAGGTCCGAGGCTGGCTGGACGTGCGGGTGGGCCACGACACGAACATCAACTCGGCGACGTCGGACAGCACGATCAGCACGCCCATCGGCGACTTCGAACTGGTGCCCACGGGCCAGGAGATCAGCGACGAGTATGCGCGCTTCGAAGTGGGCGGCCAGTGGCGGGAGCCGCTGACGAAGCAGTCGAGTCTGGATGCGCGGATTTCCTACGAGCACAAGGAGAACTTCTCCGGCTCGGAGTTCGATCTGGGGATCGGTCGCCTGGACGGTGGCTATACGCGGAACCTGGAGCACGGGCGGGTCCGGGTGGGTGCGCGGCTGCAGCAGGTGATGCTGTCGAACAGCCGCTTCCAGAACAGCTACGGGCTGGTGGCGAGCTACGACCGCGCGCTGGCGCCGGGTTGGATCGGATCCTTGACGGGTGCGGCGACGGCGCTGCGCTACAAGGGTGACAGCCTGCGGGACACGAACCAGTTTCTGGCCTCGGCGGCGGTGCTGCGCAGTCGGGGCGCTGTGACCCAGAGCCTGTCGCTGTACGGCGCGATCGAGCCCTCGGAGGAAGGGGGCCGTGGCAAGCACAACGGCCGCGACTTCGTGGGTGCGTTCTACGGGGCGCAGTTCGATGCCGGGCGCTGGGGCCCCTACCTGCGTGCGGGCGTGCAGCGGGCGGAGTACCGCGATACCCATCCGGTGTTTGCGCGCAAGCGCAAGGACACGACGCTGACGGCGACGGTGGGGACGTCGCTGCAGGTGGCTGACGCGTTTCATTTCCACGTCGAGACGGGCTACACGGACGTGGACAGTAACCTGCCGGTGTTCGACTACGACCGCTGGCTCATCGAGTTCGGTATGCGATTCGGGTTCTGAACGAACCCCGTCGCATCGGCGTCGGGATGACAATTTGGCCGGCTGCTCTGCAGTGACGAAGCGCTAAAGCGCATCGGAGCGCGACCGGCTTGGGATCTTCGAGGAGGTGCCTTGCCGTGTCGGTTTCAACCGTCGTCCGCTCTCTATTGATATACCATTAAATCATCGCACCGGCTGTCGCGTTGCTGCTTTTCATCGCCGGCGCAGCTTCGGCGCAACAGCAGCCTGCCGGCTGGGTCACCGCCAGTATCGGCCTGGTCGAGGCGACTTCGGCCGACGGCGAGACCCGCATGCTGCAGCGGGGCGCTGCGGGCTTCGAAGGGGAAACGCTGCGTTCGGGGCCTCGCGGCCGCGCCCAGGTTCGCTTCACGGATCGCGGCATCGTCTCACTGCGGCCTGACTCCGAGCTGGCGCTTGATACGTACCGCGATGATGCGGCGACCCCTTCGTGGAGTTCACGCTCATCGACGGCGTCTACCGCGAACAGGATCCGCTGGATCTGGACGCCAGTCGTCTGGAGGGCTTCTTTTCCGGCGCCGACGAGGGCCCGTTCACCCTCAACCTCAACATGGCTGATCACCTGCGTGCCTCGAATCCCGATGCGAATGCGAGCACCATGGACGAACCAGCCATCGCTGCAGGGGTCGTGGAGGTCGCCAACCGCCAGGAGAATCGTCTCGACGTCTTCGACGTGGCTGCCTGGGAACGGGTCGTGAACGACACACCGCTGTCAGGGTTCGGCATGGCAGCGTTCAGCGCACCTGACGAGGACACGCCCGGCCGCGGGCTGTTGCTGGGCCGCGGCGGATTTCGTTCGGATGACGGCGAATTCGTCCTCGGCGCCAATGCCCTGGCCACCTTCGACGAGGATGCCGGCCTGCAGATTGCAGACACGCGGCGCGCGGAATTCTTCGTCCAGTCCTATGACTTCGTGCTGCGTCAGAATGGTGCCACGGCTGCCATCGGCATCGGTTTCAACAATGTGCTGCCGCCGGACGGCGACCCGTTGCCGGGATTCGAGATAGGTTGGGGCCGATAGAACGTTGGACTCGGCACACCGCGGGTGCAGACGAACTTCTTCGACCCGACGATCGGGACCGACGTCGGCCCGTCCGTGTTCTTCGCCAACATCACGCCGACACCGGTCGCGAGCATTCCGCGCACTGGAGTGGCGATGTTCAGCGGCCCAGCGGCATTCCAAGGCGCCGGGGGCGGCAGCCTCTCCGACGGCCGTTTCGACATCGACGATTTCACGGTCTCCTTCGACCTCGATTTCACGAACGGTGAGATCAGGGACGGTTTCCTGTTCGCCTCCTACACCGGCGTGGAGGAATCGGTGAACTGGAGTGCGCAGTTCGATGGCTTCCTCAACGGTGCGATCACGGATCTGTCCCTCACCAGTCTGGCGCTGTCCGAGGGTACGGGCCCGCCCCTGCCGCTGGACATCGGCAGCAGCAACCTCACGGGGATCCTGGCGGGTCCGGCAGGCCGGTGCCGCGCCGGCGCGTTCAGCTTTCAGCTCGGCGACTCCGAAGTGGGCCTCATCGAATCCGTCGAGGGCCTGTGGGTCATCGATGGGATCTTCGACGATTGAAGCAGCCGAGCCACCCCGCGTGGGCCGGGCGGCTCGGCTGCTGTGAGCCTTTGTCCATGCGGTTCCGGCCCTGATCGCGGACATGACATAATTCCGGCTCGCGAGCGCCGCTGGCGCCCCGAATCGCGCCGGCCCCTCGCGTGGGCATCGAGACCGGGAGCCCTGCATGAACAGCACGGAAGCCGTCCCCCTGGAGATCCTCAAGGGCCTCGTGCCCTTCAACACGCTGTCGGAGACCCATCTCCAGGACATTCAGAGCAAGGGCCGTGTCGTACATTTCGACAAGGGCAAGGTCATCTTCAAGCGCGGCGCTGCGAACGAGAACCTGCACTACCTCATCCAGGGCTCCGTGGATCTCACCGATGCCAGTTTCGAGATCACGCCCGTGGCCAGCGGATCCGACGCGACCCGCTCCGCGCTGGATGACCACAGCCCCCACGCGGTGACGGCCGTGACCACCTCTCCGGTGCGTCTGTTCGTGGTGCCCAAGGATCATGTCGATCTGGTGCTCACCTGGGATCAGGCCGGCAGCTACGTGGTCACGGATCTGGCTTCCGGCGAAGACATCGACAACGACTGGATGTCCAGCCTGCTGGGTTCGGCCATGTTCGTGGCGGTGCCGCCCGCCAACATCCAGCAGCTGTTCAGCCGCTTCGAAGAGGTGGCCATCGACAAAGGCGAGGACGTGATCCGGCAGGGTGAGCCCGGCGACTACTTCTACGTGGTCAAGTCGGGACGCTGTCGGGTCACCCGGACCGTGACGCGGGATGGCGGCCAGAAGGAAGTGGAACTGGCAGAGCTGGGCCCGGGTGACATGTTCGGCGAGGATGCGCTGATCGGTGATGCGCCGCGCAACGCCAGCGTCGCCATGCTGACAGACGGCGCCTTGATGCGTCTCGACAAGGCCAATTTTCAGTCGCTGCTGCAGGATCCGGTGCTCGATTACGTGGACTACGAGTCCCTGCTGGCTCTGGTGGATGATGCTGACGCCAAGGTCCAGGTGCTGGACGTGCGCCTTCCGGACGAATACAAGCAGGGCAGCGTTCCGGGCAGCCGCAATCTGCCGCTGCAGGTGCTGCGGCAGAACATCAGCAAGCTCGAACCGGATGTCTGTTACGTGGTCACCTGCGACGGCGGGCGCCGCAGCGTGCTCGCGGCTTACCTGCTCAGTCAGGAAGGGCTCGACGCCCGCGTCCTTGAGGACCCGCCCAACAGCGCCTGATCCACTCGCCCTCATCGCGTCGTTCGCGCGCGACGCTTTATAGCTGGATCAGTCCGCGTTCGCTGCGTCGCCTTCGGCGCCTGCAGTCTCCCACAGTGCTTTGTTCGAGCGTCCCGCCTGTGGGAGCGCCCAGGCCGCCGCAGGCGGACGGGCCGAGCTTTTGCGCGATACGGCTAATCGGCCGGCACGCAGCGCTCGCTGGCCCAGGCGCGCAAGGCTGCTAACGACTCCGCCATGGTGATCGACAGTGGAACGGTGCCGTCCAGCGCCCGCCGCAGTGCCTCCGTGTCCACCTTGCCGTTGCGACTGGCTGCCGCATAGCGGGCGGAGACCACGGCCTGCTCGATCTCGGCGCCGGTGAACCCCTCCGAGTGGGCAACCAACACATCGAGATCGAGGCTGTCCGGATCGCAGTCGCGCTTCTCGAGATGGATGGTCAGAATGTGTCGCCGCGCGTCCTCACCGGGAAGGTCGACGAAGAAGATTTCGTCGAGCCGCCCCTTGCGCAGCAGCTCGGGCGGTAGCGCCTGGATGTCGTTGGCGGTGGCCGCCACGAACACCTGGGTGGAATTTTCCGCCAACCAGGTCAGCAGCGTGCCGAGGACGCGCCGCGACGTGCTGTTGTCGGAACCGCGCACGTCGAGCCCCTTCTCGATCTCGTCCATCCACAGCACGCAGGGCGCCATGCTCTCGGCCTGCCGCAGGGATTCGCGCAGATTCCGTTCCGTCTCGCCGATGAACTTGTTGTACAGCGCGCCGAAGTCCAGTCGCAGCAGCGGCAGCCCGAGCTCGCCGGCGATACAGCGTGCGGCGAGACTTTTGCCGCCGCCCTGGACACCGAGGAGGAGGATGCCGCGGGGCCGGTCCTTGCCTTCGCCGTCACCGCCAAGCGCCCGCCGACGCTTGTCGAGCCAGCGCTTGACCCGGCTGAGACCGGCCACGGCATCGAGCGTCGGGGTGTCGTACTCCAGCGCGAGGACGCCGTCGGCACCGATCAGCTCGAACTTGAGGCGGTTCACGGCGGGCAGGTCGGATTCGGTGATGGCGCCGTCGGTGAAGATGGCGTGACGGATAAGGCGTCGTGCATCGGCCTCGCTGACGCCACGCAGATTACCGATCAGACGCTCGAGGGTGCCGCGGTCGGTACGCACCCGTTGCCCTGGATGGGCACGGGCCCAGTCCTCTGCCTGCTCGCGGACGATGGCCATCAGGGTCTCGCTGTCGGGCAGAGCCATTTCGAAGCGTGCGCCGAGGCGGGTCAGTTCCGGCGGCAGCTCCAGGCGATGGCTGATGAAGACCAGCGTGCAGTGCAGGCGCTCGTAGTCGAGGGCGATCTCGCGGACGAGACGCACCAGCTTGGGCTCGTCGCGAAAGTAGGGATGGAAGTCACACAGCGCATAAATGGCCGGCCCCCCATCGCGGATGATCTCGGTGAGCACGGCTTCGGGTTCCAGCGCTCGCGGCGTTTCGGGGACTACGCTGCGCGCGAGGCCGCCGCGCTCGAGACCGCGCACTGCGGTCCATTCGTGGCAGGCAAGGCCCTGCCGCATGGCGATGCCGGCCACGAGTTCCAGTACGCGTTTTTCGTCGTGGGACTCGACCACGATCAGCGGTGTACGAGAGCGTATCATCAGGGCGAGATCGCGGGCGTCCGTCACGGACCAGCTCCTTATCCGGCTGGGCGTCGCCAGCGCGCCCCATCGCCATTCGTGCGATGATAGCAGGCGCTACGGGCCCTGTTTGGAGCTTTCCCATGGCAACTCCCTTCATCGATCGGGCCATCCTTCAGGCTGATCAGCTGCTGCGCAGTTTCAGCGGTAACGGTCCGCCGCCGCGCCGTGCATCACCGGCGGCGGCGCTGCCGCCCGCGGCCAGCACTGACGCCGAACTGTCGGCGGAGGAACGGCGCCATACGGCAGGGCTCATGCGCGTCAACCATACCGGTGAGGTGTGCGCTCAGGCGCTTTACCAGGGGCAGGCGCTGACGGCACGGGACCCTGCTGTCCGCCGGGCCATGGCAGGTGCCGCGCGAGAGGAAGAGGATCATCTCGCCTGGTGTGCTGAGCGGCTGAAAGAATTGCAGGCCGATCCGAGCCGCCTGAACCCGGTCTTCTACGGCTTGTCCTTCGGTATGGGCGTCCTGGCCGGCGTCGCGGGTGACCGCGTGAGCCTGGGTTTCATCCATGCCACCGAGGATCAGGTAGTGGCCCACCTCGATCGGCACCGCGAGTCGCTGCCGGCAGCGGACGTGCGCAGTCGGGCCATCGTCGAGCGCATGCGCGAAGACGAGTCACGCCACGGTCAGGAGGCGCTGGAGGCTGGCGGCAGCGCGTTCCCGGAACCGGTGCGGCGCCTGATGACCGCGGTTTCGCGGCTGATGACCGCGACCGCGTACCGGATCTGATTGCGCCCATAGACGCCCAGGGCGGCGTGCACGCGCGTGATCCGCATGCGGCTCGCCTACAGATGTGGCGAGGTTTTTGTGGGCCCGGGCGTGTGGCTCAGGCGCCGGTGGACAGCGGCGGATGGAAGATGATCTGCACCTTGGTGCCAGCCGGATCCTCGCAGTAGAAGCTGCGCGCCCCGTCGCGATGGGTGCGCGGTGCCGTCAGCAACGTCACGCCCTCTGCTTCCAGGAAGTCATACCAGCGATCGACGTCATCGATTGCATCGATGATGAAACCGATGTGATCGAGCCGCTGGCCGGCACTGCTGCCGGCCTCGCTGCTGCGATGCAGGGCCAGATTATCGTTGCCGGAACACAGATAGATGCTGTCCTCATCGGGGTGCCATTCCACGGCCATGCCCATGAGGCGCTGGTAGAAGTCCAGACACGCTTCGAACTGATCCACGAACAGGGCGACGTGACGCAGTCCGGCAGTCGGACCGGGTCGCTGGGCTTCACTCATGCTTGAGTTCCTTCGCTGGCATCAAGGTCGACGACCTCGTGGCTGTGATGGATCTCGACGCCGCCCGCCTCGAGCATCCGCGACGCGGAGCAGTACTTCTCCGCGGAAAGTTGTACCGCCCGTGCCACCTGTTTGTCCTTCAGGCCCCGCCCGCTGACCACGAAGTGCAGGTGAATCCTGGTGAAGACGGCCGGAACCGCATCCGCGCGCTCGGCTTCGAGCTCGGCCACGCAGTCGCTGACCGGTTGCCGCGCCTTATTCAGGATGTCGACGACGTCGAAGCTGGCGCAGCCACCGAGCCCGAGGAGCACCATTTCCATAGGACGGATGCCGAGATCCCTTCCGCCATGGTCGGGCGGGCCGTCCATCACCACGCTGTGGCCGCTGCCTGACTCGCCGACGAACATGGCGCCGTCGACCCATTTGATGCGTGCTTGCATGATGACTCGTCCTCGATTCGGCTGGAGCGCCATTGTCACCCAAGGCTCTCCAGCACGCACGGCGAGTGGCAGATTCCGCCTTGAGTGCTTGAATTGAATGGCCGGGGACCCGGTGCCATGATCCTGGCAGGTTGCCCCCGAGGCAACCTGTGCGTATGGGGAACGGGAAGATGGTTAGCGTAAACCTGTCAGCCGCCGCGCCGCGCGGCATCGAGGCCTTCCTCGCTGCGGCCCATCGGCGCAAGTACCCCCCCAAGTCGACGATCATCTTTGCCGGCGATGCCTCCGACTCGCTCTACTTCATCACCGACGGCTCGGTCACTGTCCTGATCGAGGACGACAGCGGTCGCGAGATCATCGTCGCCTACCTCAACAAGGGTGATTTCTTCGGCGAAATGGGTCTGTTCGAAGAGGACAAGCCGCGCTCGGCCTGGGTCAAGGCCAAGACGGAGTGCGAAGTGGCTGAGCTCTCCTATGCCCGATTCCGTGAGTTGGCCGAGGAAGAGACCAGCATGCTCTACCTCATCGGCGGGCAGATGGCCGACCGGATGCGCAAGACTACGCAGAAGGTGGGCGACCTGGCCTTCCTGGATGTCACCGGTCGCGTCGCCCGTACTCTGCTCGAGCTGTCCCGGCAGCCCGACGCCATGACTCACCCTGACGGCATGCAGATCAAGATCACCCGGCAGGAGATCGGGCGCATCGTCGGCTGCTCCCGGGAGATGGTGGGGCGCGTGCTCAAGACCCTCTCCGATCAGGGGCTGGTCCACGTCAAGGGCAAGACCATGGTCGTCTACGGCACGCGCTGACTCCACCTCCGTTCGAGCATCGATCGCTGCGTCGCTCACAACGCTTCGTTGGAGCATTCCGTTTGTGGGAGCGCCCAGGCCGCGCGCAGCGCGGACGGGCCGATAGGCGTGGCGCTTCGTTGCGGGATCAGTCAGCGCTCGCTGCGTCGCCTTCGGCGCCTGCAGTCTCCCACAACGCTTCGTTGGAGCATTCCGTTTGTGGGAGCGCCCAGGCCGCGCGCAGCGCGGACGGGCCGAGCTTTCTGCGTGGCGCTGGGGTTCGGGATCAGTCAGCGATCGAGCTCGTCAGCCCGGAAAGGCGCGGACGTCGCCGTGGAACAAGGCCATGAGTTCGGCGCCGGGTTCCGCGGCGCGCATGAACGTCTCGCCGATGAGAAAGGCGTGAATCCCTGCCCCGCGCAGACGAGCCACGTCGTCGCGATCGCGAATGCCGCTTTCTGTCACCAGGATCCTGCCTTCGCCTTTCTGATCCCGTGACGAATCGAGTTGCGCCTTCAATTCGAGGCTCGTCTCGATATGCGTCTCGAAGGTGCGCAGATTGCGGTTGTTGACGCCGACCAGCGCCGTGCGGAGCGTCAGCGCCCGCTTGAGTTCCTCGCCATCGTGCACCTCGACCAGTACGTCGAGCCCGGCCGCTTCGGCGCAGCCCTCAAGGTCGGCGAGTTGCCCATCGCCGAGCGCCGCGACGATCAGCAGGATGCAGTCCGCACCCAGTGCGCGGGCCTCCCACACCTGCCAGGGATCGATGGTGAAGTCCTTGCGCAGCACCGGCAGAGCGCAGGCCGCGCGGGCGGCCTGGAGATGCTCGGGCGCGCCCTGGAAATAGTCCCGGTCAGTGAGCACCGACAGGCAGGCGGCGCCGCCGGCGGCGTAGCTCGCCGCATGGCTGGGCGGGTCGAAGTCGCTGCGGATGACGCCCTTGCTGGGCGATGCGCGCTTGATCTCGGCAATCACCGCCGGCGATCCGGCATCGATCCGCGAAGCCAATGCCGCGGCGAAGCCCCGCGCGGGATCCGCATCCCTGGCACGCAGTATCATGTCGTTCAGCGGAATCCGTGCCTGTCCCGCTGCCACTTCCTCGCGCTTGGTCGCGAGAATCTTTTCGAGTATGTCAGCCATGACCGTGTCAGTCCTCGCCCATCAGCGAACTGATGCGCACGAGTTCGTCGAGACGCTCCCGGGCCAGTCCCGCGGCGATTGCGTCCTGCGCCATTGTGATGCCGTTAGCGAGCGATAACGCGACACCGGAGGCGTAGATTGCAGCGCCCGCATTGAACGCGACCATGTCCGTGGCCGGTCCCTTTCCGGCCAGCGCCGCTTGAACGAGCTTAAGGCTCTCGGCGGGTGACTCCGCACGCAGTGCCTCGAGCGGCGCGCGGTCGAGACCGAACTGCTCCGGTGTGACGTCGTACTCGCTGAGCGTGCCGTCTTGCAACTCAATGACATGGGTCGGACCGTCGATTGCAATTTCATCGAGCCCGCTGTCGGCATGGACCACCAGCACGTGCCGGCTTCCGAGCGCCTGAAGCACCTCTGCCAGTGGGCGCTGCCAGACTCGATCGAACACGCCGAGCACCTGATTGGGTGCGCCGGCCGGGTTCGTCAGTGGACCTAACACATTAAAGATGGTGCGCACGCCGAGTTCCTTCCGCGCCGGTCCCACATGCTTCATGGCTGCGTGGTGGCGCTGGGCGAACAGGAAGCCGACGCCCACCTCGCTGATGCAGCGCGCCACCTGCTCCGGGGTCAGCGCCAGATTCACGCCGGCGGCTTCGAGTACGTCTGCAGAGCCGCTGGCGCTGGTCATGCCGCGATTGCCGTGCTTGGCGACGTGGGCCCCGGCGGCGGCCGTCACGAACGCCGCTGCCGTGGAGACGTTGAACAGCTTCTTGCCGCTGCCGCCGGTGCCGCAGGTGTCCACCAGATGGGGTACGTCTACCTGCACCCGCGTCGCCAGTTCGCGCATGGCTTCGGCGGCACCGGTGATCTCGGCCACGGTCTCACCCTTGGCGCGCAGCGCGATGAGCACGCCACCCACCTGGGCCGGCGTGGCGGCCCCCGTCATCAACGTTTCGATGAGCGCGCGGGCATCGTTGCGACCGAGGTCGCGGCCGGCGAGCAGGGTCTCGAGGGCGTCTTTGATCTGCATCGGGACTCCTAGGCGGATGCGGCCACGGGTGCAGGACGCGGCGCGGCGGTGAGAAAGTTCTTCAGTAGCGCGTGGCCGACCCGGGTCATGATCGACTCGGGATGGAACTGCACGCCCTCCACGTCCAGCTCGCGATGGCGCACGCCCATGATCTCATCGAAGTCGCCGTCGGCGGTCTCGGTCCAGGCGGTGATCTCGAGACTGTCCGGCAGCGTATCGCGCTCGATCACCAGCGAATGGTAGCGGGTCGCTTCGAATGGCTGCGGCAGATCGCGGAACACGCCACCACCGGCATGGTGGATCATCGAGACCTTGCCGTGCATGACTTCTCTGGCGCGGACGATGCGGCCGCCGAACACCTGCCCGATGCTCTGATGGCCGAGGCAGATGCCAAGGATGGGAATGCGGCCGGCGAAGGCCTCGATCACCGCCATGGAGATGCCAGCCTCGTTCGGGGTGCAGGGGCCGGGCGAGATCACGATGCGCTCAGGTGCGAGACGGCGGATCGTGGCCACGTCGATGGCGTCGTTCCGGTACACGACGACGTCGGCGCCGAGTTCACCGAGGTACTGCACGACGTTGTAGGTGAACGAGTCGTAGTTGTCGATCATCAGCAGCATGTCACTCGTCCTCCAGGGCCAGGCCGCGCTCGGCGAGCGCCGCGGCGCGGAACATGGCGCGCCCCTTGTTCATGCTTTCCTTCCACTCCAGCCGCGAGATGGAGTCCGCCACCACGCCGCCGCCGGCCTGGATGTGGAGCATGCCGTCCTTGAGCACGGCGGTGCGAATGGCGATGGCCGTGTCCATGTTGCCGTTCCAGGCGAGATAGCCCACCGCGCCGCCGTAGATGCAGCGCCGTACCGGCTCGAGTTCGTCGATGATCTCCATGGCGCGAATCTTCGGCGCGCCGGACAGTGTCCCCACCGGCAGGGTGGCGCGCAGCACGTCCAGCGCGGTCGCGCCTTCGCGCAATTGTCCGACCACGTTGGAGGAGATGTGCATGACGTGGGAGTAGCGTTCGATGACCATCTGTTCGGTGACTTCGACGCTGCCGGTGGCCGCGACCCGACCGACGTCGTTGCGCCCGAGATCGATGAGCATCAGGTGCTCGGCAATTTCCTTCGGGTCCGCGAGCAGCTCCGCCTCCATGGCCTGATCCTCCTCCTCCGTGTGTCCGCGGCGCCGGGTTCCGGCCAGCGGCCGGTTGGTGATCACGCCGTCCTCCACCCGGGCGAGGATCTCCGGGGAACTGGACACGATCTGGAAGGCATCGAGATCCATGAAGTACATGTAGGGCGAGGGGTTGAGGCTGCGCAGGGCCCGGTAGAGGTCGATGGGCGGTGCGGCGAACGGCACCGACATGCGCTGGGACAGCACCACCTGCATGACGTCACCGGCTCGGGTGTACTCGCGAATGCGCTCCACCGATTCCATGAAGGCATCGCGGCCGAACCCGGAGACGAAATCCGCCTCGTCCAGCGTCGGTCCGTTGCCACGGGGGCGATCCCGGGTGACGTCCTCGGGAATCGGCGCCGCCAGCCCCCGGGCGATGTGCCCGAGATGCTGCCGGGTCACCGCCAACGCATCGGGTTCGGCCGGATCCGCGTGGCTGATCAGGGTCATGCGGCCGCGCAGGTTGTCGAACACGATGACGTCATTGGACACCATCAGCAGGATGTCCGGCGTGCCGAGCTCGTCCGGAGGCGACGTGGCCGCCAGCCGAGGCTCCACGTAACGGACGCTGTCATAGCTGAAGTAGCCCACCAGCCCGCCGCTGAACCGTGGCAGGCCCGGCAGCTCAGGGACCCGATAGCGGGCCTGGAACTCGGCCACGAACGCCAGCGGGTCCTCGCGTTCGAGTTCCTCCACCACGGCTCCGTCCGTTTCCACGGTGATGCGGGTCCGGTGGACCCGGAGCAGCGTGCGCGCCGGCAGGCCGATGATGGAGTAGCGGCCCCATTTCTCCCCACCGTGGGCGGATTCGAGCAGATAGGAGTAGGGCCCGCGGGCCAGCTTCAGGTAGACGGACAGCGGCGTATCGAGATCGGCCGGGACGTCCCGGGTGATCGGAATGCGGTTATAACCCGCGCTGACGAGCGCATCGAATTCGGCTGGGGTCATGACGTGGCCCTTCGGTCCCTGGTGGTATTCGCTGGACGTGCACGGACGGCCGGAACGACGTCGAGGGTCGCCGGCAGGGACCGCTTCACCATCGTGCGGGAAGCGCGTTGTCCTTGGTCGGTGTCATCCGGGACTTCCGGGGCCTTATAAGAAGGAGCGGCGAGACTAAAACAGCGTCAGGATCGAATCAACAACCCGGTCGGCGCCGGCGTCGTGGATATTCTCGCCGTGATTGTAGCCATAGCTGACGCAGATCACCGGCATGCCTGCATTGCGCGCGGCGCGGATGTCGGTGATGGAGTCGCCCACCATGAGCGTGCGTGCCGGGTCGCCGCCGAGGCGTCGGCAGGCTTCGAACAGGGGTTCCGGATCCGGTTTGCGCACGGGCAGGGTGTCGCCACCGACCACGGTACCGAAATGCTCGGCAAGACCGAGCGCCTCAAGCAGCTGCCGGGACAGACCTTCGTACTTGTTGGTGACACAACCGAGCGCGATGCCCCGCTCGCGCAGCAGCGCGAGGCTCTCCACTACACCCGGATAAGGCCGGGAACGGTCGGCGATGTGTGCGCTGTAGTAGGCGATGAAGTCCGCAAACAGTGTGTCGATGTCGTGCACCGCTTCGTCTTCCGGATACAGCTCGGCCAGGGCGCGCTCGATGAGCAGCCGTGCACCGCCGCCGACGAATTTGCGCACCAGTGCTTCGTCCACCGTCTCATGGCCGTGACGGGACAGCGTGGCCTCCAGCGCCCCGTGCAGGTCCGGCGCGCTGTCCACCAGCGTGCCGTCCAGATCCAGCAGCCAGGTCCGATAGGGGTCGATGCGCATCAGGCAGTCGTCGTCCTGGCTGTAGCCAGTGCGGCGCGCATCTCCCTGATGGTGGCAGCGTAGTCGTCGCTGCCGAAGATCGCGGAGCCGGCGACGAAGGTGTCCGCACCGGCCCGGGCCACGTCGGCGATGTTGTGGACGCCGATGCCGCCGTCCACCTCCAGCCGCACGGGCTGCTCGAGCTTGTCCAGCAGCGCCCGTGCCGCGGCGACCTTCTCCAGGGTGCGCGGAATGAATTTCTGGCCGCCGAAGCCCGGGTTCACCGACATCAGCAGTACCATGTCCAGATCACCGTCCACCCAGCGCAGATGATCCAGCGGCGTGGCCGGGTTGAAGACGAGCCCCGACTTGCAGCCGCCTTCGCGAATGCGGGCCAGGGAGCGGTGGACATGCTCGCTGGCTTCGGGATGGAAGGTGATCCAGGTCGCGCCGGCCTCGATGAAGTCCTCGATCAGGCGATCCACCGGCTGCACCATGAGATGGACGTCGATGTCGGCGGTGACGCCGTGCTTGCGCAGGGCCTTGCAGACCATGGGGCCGATGGTCAGGTTCGGCACGTAGTGATTGTCCATGACGTCGAAGTGGACCATGTCGGCGCCCGCCGCGAGCACCGCGTCCACCTCTGCGCCGAGACGGGCGAAGTCCGCCGACAGAATCGATGGCGCTATGCGGTAGTCAGTCACGGTCTTCTCCTGTCCGGGCCCGCCACGCCGAATGGTGTCGGGCCGTTCGTTGATCAAGTGGATGCGAGGCGCGAGCGTAGATCAGCCAGCCGTTCGAGGGTCCCGATATCCTCCCACAGGCCGGTGTGGACTTC
Organism: Gammaproteobacteria bacterium; assembly: GCA_007694905.1. Classification (GTDB taxonomy): domain Bacteria; phylum Pseudomonadota; class Gammaproteobacteria; order Pseudomonadales; family Azotimanducaceae; genus SLTB01. Next base: position 24,066 of record REEU01000181.1, read on the forward strand.
GGCGCTCACCTGCCCCGCGGCCATTGCCGCTTCCAGCACAGGGCGCAGCGGCCGGAAGCCTGGTGCCAGGCCTTCGAACAGCGCCGGATGGTAGCGCGCCATGCCTGCGTACGTCAGGCTGCCCGGGCCGTCGTTGCGCAGCCGGTGGCAGCCGTCGATGGCCGCGCCGAGGTCGAAATCCCCCCGTTCCTGCCACGGGGGCCGCGGCACCATCAGCAGATGCGCCAGGATGCCGTCGGCCAGCTTCGAAAGCCCCGTGAGATCAAAGTCGCTGTAGACGTCACCGTTCACCAGCAGGAACGGTTCCGTGCCGAGCCAGGGCAAGGCCGCACGGATGCCGCCTGCTGTCTCCAGCAGTTCCGGTTCCTCGGAGTAGATGATCTCGACGCCGAAGCGCTCCCCTTGCCCCAGGCGACGTCGCAGCGCAGCCCCGAGATGGTGCAGATTGATCACGACCCGCTCGACGCCCACCGCCGCCAGCTGCGCCAGCTGATGTTCGATCAGCGTCCGTCCGGCCACCTCGATCAGTGGTTTCGGGACGGCCGCGGTCAGCGGCAGCAGGCGGGTCCCCCGGCCCGCAGCGAGGATCATGGCCGTCCGGGTCATGACGCCGCCCGATGCCGTGCCAGGACCGCGGGAAGAACCGGCTCGATCTCGCTGGCAAGCCAGCGGCCCAGCGCCTCGGTTTCCGGATACCGGGGCAGCACTTCGGCGAGGTGCGCGAGCACCCGCGGCATGGCGTCGAAGTAGTGGGTCTGGCCCCGGGTCAGCGCGACCCGGGCAAAGATCCCCAGCGCCTTGAGATGGCGCTGGGCGCCGCAGAGGTCGAATCCGCGCACGAACGCAGATTCATCCTCGAGGCCCGGAACCCCTGCCGCCCGGGCTGCCTCCAGGTAGTCGCCGCGCAGCGCCCGCACCTCGGCTTCGGGCCAGCGCAGATAGCAGTCACGGAGCAGCGACACCAAGTCGTAGCATACGGGCCCGGCGTGCACGTCCTGGAAGTCCACCAGGCCGAGTACCTGCTCTCCGCCATGCTCCAGCAGCAGCAGGTTGCGGGAGTGGTAGTCCAGGTACACGCAGGCTCGGGGCTGGGCCAGCGCGGTGGCCGTCAGCGCGGCGACCGTATCCGCCCAGGTAGCGTCCGGTGGCAGATGCTGCAGCAGACCCTGGGCGAACCAGTCCCGGAACAGACCGAGCTCACGCTCGAGCCGGGCGCGGTCGTAGGCAGGCACGCTGGGCGGATCGTCGCGACCGGCGCACTGGAAGCGGATCAGGGTCGTGATGGCGAGCCGATACAGGTCGCGGCGACCGGCCGCATCCGTGTTGGCCAGGGCCGTACCGAGCAGGTGGTCGCCGAGGTCCTCGAGCAGCATGAAGCCCTGCTGTGGGTCGGCTGCGTGCACCTCGGGTGCGTGCAGGCCATGCTTGCGGAGCCAGGGCGCGAGGGCGAGGAAAGCAGCGTTGTTCTCCGTTTCCGGCGGCGCGTCCATCAGCACCAGCGGTCCTGCATCGGTGATGATGCGGGTGAACCGGCGCGTACTCGCTTCAGCGGTGAGTGGCATGGGCTTGGCGATCTGCCGCCGCTCCATGGCGGCAAGGGTGCTCTCAAGCCAGGCCTCGCGCGCCGCCGCGCGTTGCGCCGCCTCCATCGTATGCTCCATCGGGTTCGTCAGTCTGCGGCTGCGGATGATAGCACCGGCCACTCAGCCGGAACGGCGTTCGCCGTGTCCATCCGTGCGCAGCGCCTAGGCCCCCGGGCATCCCTGCCGTATCATGCCCGCTGACATGGCTCGACCGCCCTTGTGATGGTGGGCTCGCTGGGCGAACCCGCGAGTCCGGTCTGCCCCTGCCACCTTGGTCCAGGATTCCAGATGGTGTTGTTTTCGCTCTCCCCGCGCCTGCTCCCAGTGGTCCCGGTACTGTTGTCGACGCTCCTGCTGCTGCCGGCGGACGAAGCGCGCGCCGCGTCCCAGTGGCAATGCCGGACCGGGCCAGATGGCGAGTGGCAATGCGACCCGGCTGAGCTCGACTCCGGTCCCTACGAGCGTGACCGGGTTGCGCCCATCTACCGGCGCCCCCAGACCACCTCGACGGAACGCAGCGAAGAGCCGCAGCGACGGGTGTTCGGACAGACGATCCAACAGGCTGAGCTCACCTGGGTCCCGCGGCAGGCGCTGCCGGCGGCGACCCGCGAGACCATTCCCGAGTGGTGCGGGGGTGCCTACCAGGAGCAGTTGCTGGTGGAAGCGGAGCTCGGAGCCGATCTGGATCCGAACCGCGTGAACATCAGTGCCCTCGAGGTGGACTACGTGATGGGCGAGTCGGGCTCGCTGGACGGGCGCGTGCAGGCGCGTCAGGGGCAGCGCCGAGCCACCGCCCGCTCTGCCCACTTTGAGGAGGTCAACCAGACCTTCGTGCTCGAGGGTGATGTCCGCATGCAGGAGCCGGGGGCCCTGCTCTTGGGCCGGCGTGCCAGCGTCAATCTGCTGGACGGCGACGCTGAGATCGATAACGCCCGCTTCGTTTTCTACGAGGGAAGTTACCGCGGCTCCGCAGACAGGCTGGAGCGCAAGGACGGCGTCATCCGGGTCGAGAACGCCCGCTTCACCCGTTGCGCGCCGGGCGACGACTCCTGGCAGGTGATCGCCGGCCGGGTCGAGATTCCCGAGGACGGCAAGGTGGCGCGAGCCCGCAATGCGCGCCTGAACGTCGGCCGCGTGCCGGTGTTCTGGACGCCCTACCTGCAGTTTCCGCTGACCAGCGAGCGCCAGAGTGGTTTCCTGATGCCCTCCGTCGGCTACTCCTCGGAGAGTGGCTTCGACCTGGCCATTCCCTATTACCTGAACCTGGCCCCCAACTACGACGCCACGGTGACGCCACGCATCCTCACCGATCGTGGTTTCCTGGCGGAGGCCGAGTTCCGGCACATGACCCGCAGCATGGTCAATGTCCTCGGCGGCGCCTACATGCCCGCAGACGACAACTATGATGGGCGCTTCTCCTTCTCTGAGTTCCGCGAGCGCGTCGAGGGTGGGCTGGAGCCACCGGGGACCTTCGACGCCAGTGAGCGTTGGCTGGTGCAGTTCCGCCACTCCGGGTCCTGGTTCGACGGCTTCACCACGGACGTGGATTTCGCCGAGGTCAGCGACGACGACTACTTCCGGGATCTCGGCACCGATCTGACGGTCAATGCCCGCTCCGAAATCGACCGTTCCGCGCGCATGCGCCTGCGCCGCGGTGGCTTCCAGGCGCAGCTCTGGGCGCAGGATCTGCAGGTTCTGGAGCCGGGTGAGCGGGACGCCTACCGGCGTCTGCCTCAGTTCGACATGAGCTGGTTCGCCCGCCCCGGCGACTTCCCGCTGGTGGCTGGAATCGACGCCCAGTACGCCCGTTTCGACCGCAGTGACGATGACGTCCTCGGCTTCGAGGCCATCACCGGTGATCGTACGCACGTCGTGCCGCGGCTGCGCCTGCCCATCGAGCGGGGCTGGGGTTGGTTCATCGCCGACGCCGCCTACCACTACACCCGCTACGACCTGAGCGACACGCCGGACGGCTTCGATGACTCACCGACACGCTCGTTGCCGGCCGCCAGCGTCGATCTCGGTCTGCGCTTCGAGCGCGACACCCTGCTCGGTGGCACGCCGCTGCTGCAGACGCTGGAGCCGCGGCTTTACTACCTCTACGTGGACGAAGCAAACCAGAGCGAGCTGCCGCTGTTCGACACCACTGAGCTCACGTTCGGCAGCATGCAACTGTTCCGCGAGAACCGCTTCGCCGGCGTTGACCGCATCAACGACGCCAATCAGCTCACCGCGGCGCTGACCTCGCGCATGATCTCGCGCGCGGACGGCGAGGAACTCCTGCAGGCCACCGTGGGTCGAATACTTTACTTCGACGATCGTGATGTCAGTCTCAGCGGCAATCCGGAGGACGTACAGACCTCCAGCAGTTCCGGTTGGGTCACGGAGTTGGCCATGCGCGTCGGGGCCGGTATGGACGCACGCGCCCTGTGGGTGTGGAACGCACCGGACAGGGAGCAGCGTCAGCGCAGCTTTCAGCTGCGCTACCGGCCCGACGCTCGGCGGGTGTTCAGCTTCGGCTACCGCAAGCGCGGTGACGACATCGCTCAGCTCGACGCCGGCATCGTCTGGCCGCTGTCTACTCAGGTGTCCATGCTGGGTCGCTACTTCTACGATCTGGAGGAGAGCCGTGTGATCGAAACGTTCGGTGGCCTGCAGTACGATGACTGCTGCTGGCGCGTCCGCCTGGTGGGCCGGCAGTTCCGCCGTCCCTCCCGCGGGCTCCAGCCCACCGACACCGAGACGGGCATCTTCGTCGAGGTGGTGATGAAGGGGCTGGCCGGATTCGACGGCGGCCTGAATTCGATTCTCGAACAGGGTATTCGTGGCTACCGGGAGCATCCTCTCAATGACATCTGACGCTTTCCAACGCATGGTGAAGCGCCTGCTGGTCCTGCCGCTGCTGCTGCTGGGAACGACCGCATTGGCCTTCCAGGAACTCGACCGGGTCGTGGCCATCGTCGACGACGACGTGGTGCTCGTTTCCGAGCTCGTGGAGCGCATGAGTTACATCGAGCAGCAGTTCCAGGCCAACAACGCCCAGCTGCCGCCGCGTGACGTGTTGGCCAGCCAGGTGCTCGAACGCCTGATCCTCGACAGCATTCAGCTACAGATGGGGCAACGCGCTGGCGTGCGCATCTCCGACGAGGAGCTGACCCGGGCTGTGCAGAGCATTGCCCAGCAGGCCGGCCTGAATCTGGATCAGTTTCAGCAGGCGCTGGCCCAGGACGGCATGAATTATCGGGATTTCCGGGAACAGATCCGCCGCGAGATGATCGTCGGCCGGGTGCAGCAGAACCGGGTCAGCGACCGCATCTACATCTCGCCCCAGGAGCTGCAGAACTTCCTCGAATCGCCGGTGGGTCGCGCTGCCACCTCCGACGATTACCGGGTCGGCCACATTCTCCTCGCGATTTCCGACGACGCCTCGCCGGCGGCGGCCCGGGCGGCCGAGGAGCGGGCTAACGAGATCGTGCGCGAACTGCGCGAGGGGGCGGATTTCGCCCAGATGGCGGCGGCCCACTCGGCCGACCAGCGGGCGCTCGAAGGCGGTGATCTCGGCTGGCGCAAGGCTGGCCAGATTCCGAGCCTGTTCGCGGAACAGGTGCTGGAGGCCAGCGCCGGCGAAGTGCTCGACCCCATCCGCAGCGCGTCCGGTTTCCACATCGTCAAGGTCACGGACAAACGTGGCGCGGGCAATACTGTGGTGGATCAGACCCGTGCCCGCCACATTCTCATTCAGCCTTCCGAGATTCGCAGCGAAGCGGAGTCCGAGAATCTGATCCGCGAGATCTATGCCCGGATCCAGGACGGGGTCTCCTTCGATCAGCTGGCCCGGGACTACTCCGACGACCCCGGCAGTGCATTGGCGGGCGGTGATCTCGGCTGGATCATGAGCGGTCAGATGGTGCCTGCGTTCGAGCAGACCATGGGCAACACGTCTACCGGGCGTGTCTCCGAGCCGTTCCGGAGCCAGTTCGGGTGGCACATTCTCGAGGTCACCGACCGGCGCGCTCAGGATATGAGCACGGAATTCCGCGAGCAGCAGGCGATGCGGATCCTGCGCGAACGGCGCTTCGACGAGGCACTCGAGGCGTGGCTGCAGGAGATCCGCGACGAGGCCTACGTCGAGGTGCGGATCTGACGCTGGCAGGCCTCCTGGTCGACTGTCCATGATGCGCCTTGCCATTACACCCGGTGAGCCGGCCGGCATTGGCCCGGATCTGGTACTTGCCCTGGCCGACATGGCCCGCGCCAGCCAGTGGGTGGTGGTCGCTGATCCCAAGCTGCTGGCGGAGCGGGCGCGTTGGCTCGAACTCGACGTCGAGCTGATCCCTTTCGATCCTGAGGACGACTCGCTCGACGAGCCCGGCACCCTGCGGGTCATGCCCATCGCCACTGCCCGCCCCGTCCGCGCCGGCATCCTTGATTCGGCCAATGCCCGTTACGTCCTGTCGACCCTGGAGCAGGCCGTGGATGGGTGTATGAACGGCACCTTCGATGGCCTTGTTACCGGGCCGGTGCACAAAGGCATCATCAATGACTCCGGCGTGCCGTTCTCCGGGCACACGGAGCTGCTGGCCGAGCGCACCGGGACCAGCGTCGTGCTGATGGTGCTCGCGGCTGATGACCTGCGGGTCGCGCTGGTCACGACTCACGTGCCGCTGTCCGCGGTGCCCGCGCTGATCACAGAGGCGCGGTTGGACAGGGCCCTGGCCATGTTCCGTGGCGGGCTCATGACCCATTTCGGCATCGAGTCGCCGCGCATCCTCGTGGCGGGGCTCAACCCCCATGCGGGGGAGGGCGGCCACCTCGGACGGGAGGAGATCGAAGTCATCGAGCCGGCCTGCGCGGACGCCCGGGAGCGCGGCTGGGACATCATCGGCCCACTGCCGGCGGACACGCTGTTCACGCCGGATGTACTGTATGGCGCGGATGGTGTCCTCGCCATGTACCATGACCAGGGTCTGCCGGTGCTCAAGCACGTGGGTTTCGGGCGCGCGGTGAACATCACCTTCGGGCTGCCCATCGTGCGGACGTCGGTGGATCACGGCACGGCACTGGATCTGGCCGGGTCGGGAGAGGCCGACAGCGGCAGCCTCGCGGCGGCGCTGGCCACCGCCGAAGCCATGATCGAACGCCGCGACGACCGCCGGGCGCGTTGATCCGCCTCGCTGTGGCGTTCAGGACGAGTCGCTCGGCAGTACTCTGGGAGAGTCGCGATGAGAGCAACAGTCCGTGGACGTGCCCCGCAGTTCGGTGGCGAAGGTCTCGTCCATCATCGGCCACGCCGTCGCTTTGCCCAGAACTTTCTCGTCGATCGCAGCACCATTGATCGTATCGTTGCCAGCATCGCTCCCCGCAAAGATGAACATGTGGTCGAGATCGGCCCCGGCCACGGCGCTTTGACGGGCCAGCTCGCGGAACAGGCCGGGGAGCTGGTGCTGGTGGAGATCGATCGCGATCTGGTCACCACGCTCGAACGGCAGTTTCCTGACGTCCGGGTGCTGTCGGCAGATGCGCTGAAGGTCGATTACGACACCCTGTTCGACCCGGGCGTGCGGTATCGGGTGGTGGGCAATCTGCCCTATAACATCTCCACGCCGCTGATCTTCCGCCTGCTGGCTCATGCCAGCCGGATGCAGGACGCGTATTTCATGCTCCAGGACGAGGTGGTGGCCCGCCTCTCCGCGCGCCCGGGCCAGAAGGCGTGGGGACGACTGGGCGTCATGGTTCAGTACCACTGCCAGGTGGAACCTCTGTTTGGCGTCTCCCCGGAAGCATTCACGCCCAAGCCTCAGGTCCGCTCCCGCATCGTTCGACTCCAGCCCTGGGACGCCCTGCCGCATCCCGCCAGCGACTACGGGCTGTTCGAACGGCTGGTGCGCACCGCGTTCTCGCTGCGCCGCAAGACCCTGCGCAATGCGCTCAAGTCCCTGCCCGACAGCGAGGCCTTGGTGGCCGAAGACGCGTTCGACTTCAGCGTTCGACCGGAGAATCTCGACGTGGCCGACTTCGTTGCCATCAGCAATGCGCTCGTGCGCCTTCGCCCCGACCCGGATGAGGAGCGCTGAGAAGAGGATGGCCACGTATGCCGTCGGCGACGTCCAGGGCTGTCTCGACCCGCTCGAGCGGGTGCTCGATCAGGTCCGCTTCGATCCTGGCGCGGATCACCTCTGGCTGGTGGGGGATCTGGTCAACCGGGGCCCGGACTCCCTGGGCACGCTCCGGTTCGTGCGCGAGCTCGGACCCGCCGCGGTGGCCGTACTCGGCAATCACGACCTGCATCTGCTGGCGGTGGCCCTGACGGACCGCGCGCCGCGGCGCAAGGACACGCTGGAGCCCATTCTCACGGCGCCGGACCGGGATGAGCTGCTGGACTGGCTGCGACGCCGCCCGCTGGTCCATCACGACCCGGCGCTGGACGCGGTGATGGTCCACGCCGGCATTCCGTTCACGTTCTCCCTCGATGACGCCCTGGCCCGGTCCCGGGAGGTGGAGGTGGTGATCGGCGGCTCCGATCCCGCGGCCTTCTTCGATCACATGTACGGCAACGAGCCGGCGAAGTGGGACCCGGAACTCTGCGGCGTCGATCGTCTCCGGGTGATCGTCAACTTCTTCACCCGCATGCGCTTCATCGACCACGAGGGTCGCCTGGATCTCGCCACCAAGGAAGGCGTCGAGGAGGCGCCGGGCGGGTTCTTCCCCTGGTTCGAGCGTGTGCACCCCGACTTCGAACGTCGCCGCATCGTGTTCGGCCACTGGGCGGCCCTGGAGGGTCGCGGGACGCCGGCCAACTGCCTGGCCCTGGATACCGGCTGCTGCTGGGGGCGCTGTCTGACCCTGATGCGGCTGGACGACGGCCAGCGCTTCAGCACCGACTGCGACTGATGCAGGTCTATCTGGTGGGCGGCGCGGTCCGCGACGAACTGCTCGGGCGTCCGGTCAGTGAACGGGACTGGGTCGTGGTCGGCGCCACGCCGGAGGCCATGATCGAGCTCGGCTTCCGGCCGGTGGGGCGCGACTTCCCGGTCTTCATCGACCCGGACACGGGCGAGGAGTACGCGCTGGCGCGGACCGAGCGCAAGACCGCGCCGGGCCACCAGGGGTTCGCGTTTCACGCGGCGCCGGACGTGACCCTGGAGCAGGATCTCGTCCGCCGTGATCTCACCGTGAACGCCATGGCGCAGACAGCGGACGGTGACATCATCGATCCCCATGGCGGTCGGGCTGACCTGGAAGCGCGGGTGCTGCGCCACGTGTCGCCGGCGTTCTTAGAGGATCCGCTGCGGGTGCTCCGGGTGGCACGCTTTGCGGCCCGCTACCACGGTCTCGGGTTCCGGATTGCTGATGAGACCTTGGAGCTGATGCGCACGCTGGCCCGTTCCGGCGAGCTCGATGCCCTGACCCCGGAGCGGGTCTGGCAGGAGCTCGAGCGCACCCTGGCCGGAGCGGATCCGCGCGTGTTCTTCGACGTGCTGCGTGAAGTCGAGGCCCTGCCGCCACTGTTGCCGGAGCTTGCGGAATTGCCGGCGGATCACGCCGCGTTTCGGGTGCTATCTAAGGTGGGCGCTGCGCAGCAGGAACCTGCCCTGCTGCGTTGGATCGCACTGGTCACTGCAGCGGCGAGGGACCAGCGGCAGCTGCCGGTGGCTGACGATGCGGCCGACGCCGCTGCTGCGGGCAAAGTGGCGGTTGCGATCTGTGAGCGTCTGCGAACGTCCCGGGACCATCGTGACGGCGCGTTGGCGTTGGCCCGCGGCTTCGCACCGCTCAGCGTTCCGGACCATCTGACGCCGCAGGACCTGCTGCGGGCGGCAGAGGTTGCGGATGCGGCGCGGCGGCCAGACCGGCTGGCGCGACTGGCGGTGGTGACGTCCGCGCTCCTCGGCGTGCTCGGTGCATCCGCTGACCGCCGGCAGCGCAGCGAGGCGGTGCTGGCCGCGCTGCCGGCTGCGTTGCGGGTGGACGTGTCGGCACATGCCGAGGGGCTGGATGGGTCCGCCATCGGCGAGATGGTGCGAACGCGACGGCTGGCGGCCGTGGAGGCGTTGCTGCAGGAGGTCGAGGATGGCTGAGCGGCGGCCGATTGCGCTGGTCACGGGTGGGGCCGTGCGCGTCGGCGCGGCGATAAGCCGCTGTCTGCACGCCGACGGCTTCGATGTGGCGCTGCACTACCGGCGCTCGCGGCAGCCGGCCGAGGAGCTGGCGGCCGAACTCAATGACGTCCGGGCCGACTCCGCTTTTCTGGTGTCGGGTGATCTGGCGGAAACGGACGGGCCTCAGGCCATCGCGGCCGGCTTCCTCGACCGCAGCGCTGCCTGCGATCTGCTGGTGAACAACGCCTCGTCGTTCTTCCCCACTGCCGTCGACGAAGCTGACGACGCGGCCTGGGACGAACTGTTCGGCAGCAACCTGCGCGGGCCGTTCTTCCTGATCCAGGCCCTGCTGCCGGCGCTGCAGGCCGGGCAGGGCGCCATCGTGAACCTGGTGGACATCCACGCCGAGCGACCGCTGGCGGGCTATCCGGTGTATTCCATGGCCAAGGCGGGACTGGCCATGCTGACCCGGTCTCTGGCCCGGGAGCTGGCGCCGGGGATCCGGGTCAACGGCGTCGCGCCCGGCGCCATCCTCTGGCCGGAGGACCCGGACGACGCCTGGGGGCGGGAGCAGGAGGCCATCCTCAAGCGGGTGCCGCTGGGCCGCACCGGCACCCCCGAGGACATCGCCGGCGCCGTCCTCTATCTCGCCCGCGCGCCCTACGTCACCGGCCAGATCCTCGCCGTCGACGGCGGCCGCAGCGTCGTCATCTGATCCGTCGGGCGCAGTCCGCGATCGCTGCGTCGCCTGCAGTCTCCCACAACGACTCGTTCGACCATGGCCTGTGGGAGAGTCCAGGTCGCGCGCAGCGCGGACGGACCGATTGGCGTGGCGACGAATTCTGGATCAGTCCGCGCTCGCGAGGCCGCCCTGCGGGCGACCTCAGCTCCCACTGGCGTAACGCCAAACGCTCGCGAGGCGCAGTGGGAGCGATTCGACTGGATCGAATCGCGTCGCACGAAGTGCGCCCCGGAGGGGTGCGCGCCATGGATGGCGCGCAACAGCACACGTCCGCGAAGCGGGCGTGGCGATTATGCGGGGCGCTCGATGACCAGGCGTACCGGCGCGGCATCCGCGACTGCGCCGGGCTTGTGCAGGACGATCCGTACCCACGGCAGCGTGAACGCCTGCAGCAACTCCGCCGCGAGATCCTCCGCGAACGTCTCGATCAGCAGCCGCTGCGACGCCTCCGCGAACGCACGCATCCGCGTCACCACTTCGGAGTAGTCCAACGCCAAGGTGAGGTCGTCTGCCGCCGCCGCCGGCCGCGCGTCCACCGGCAGATCCAGATCCAGCAGCAGCGTCTGCCGCACCCGCCGCTCCCAGTCCAGCACGCCGATCCGCGTCGTCACGGCAACCGCCCGCAGCTCGATGCGATCATTCATGCCACCGGCTCGATGGCCGGCAGGGAATCCAGCGGCCAGCGCGCCCGTGTGCCGATATCCAGGTCCGACTGCTCCCCGGCCGCCAGCCTGCACGCACCCGCATAGGCGATCATGGCGCCGTTGTCCGTGCACAGGGCCGGTCGGGCGTAGAACACGCCGGCCCCGATTTTCTTAAGCCGCGTCTCCAGGTCCTTGCGCAGGCGCTTGTTCGCCGACACGCCGCCGGCGATCACCAGCCGGGTCCGGCCGTGCTCTTGAAGCGCCCGCTCGCACTTGATCGCCAGCGTCTCCACCACCGCCTCCTCGAAGCCGCGGGCGATGTCCGCGCGCGTCGCCGCATCCATCGTCTCGCCGAACTTCTGTACTTCCGTGAGCACCCGGGTCTTCAGCCCCGAGAAGCTGAAATCCAGCCCAGGCCGGTCGGTCATGGGCCGCGGAAAGCGGAACCGGGTCGGGTCCCCCGACTCCGCAAGGCGCGCCAGCTCCGGCCCGCCGGGATAAGGCAGACCAAGCAGCTTCGCGGTCTTGTCGAACGCCTCGCCGGCGGCGTCGTCCAGCGACTCACCCAGCATCCGGTAGCAGCCGACGCCGGTGACGTCCACCAGTTGCGTATGGCCGCCAGAGACCAGCAGCGCGATGAAGGGGAAGGCCGGCGGCTCCGGTTCCAGCATGGGTGCCAGCAGATGCCCCTCCATGTGATGCACCCCGAGAGCCGGAATGCCCAACGCCCAGGCCAGGCTGCGGCCGAACGCGGCACCTACCATCAGTGCGCCGGCCAGGCCCGGACCTGCGGTATAGGCGATGCCGTCGAGATCGCGGCGGTCGAGTTTCGCCTCCGCCAGCACCTGCTCGAGCAGCGGCAGCAGCCGGCGGATATGGTCCCGCGAGGCAAGTTCAGGCACCACGCCACCATAGGCCGCGTGCAGATCCACCTGGCTGTGCAGGGCTTCCGCGAGCAGACCGGCTTGCGTGTCGTAGATGGCGAGGCCGGTCTCGTCGCAGGATGTCTCGATGCCGAGGACGCGCATGGCAGGGTGATCACCGCTGTCGGGGGGGGGCGCGAATCATAGCATCGTGATGCTTTGCATTCGCACAGGGTGCGGGCTAGAATTCGCGCCCTTTCCGATCCACAGGTGCTGCAAGGGTCCATGCCGACAGTCAAGGTCAAAGAAAACGAGCCGTTCGACGTGGCTCTCCGTCGGTTCAAGCGTTCCTGCGAGAAGGCAGGAATCCTCTCCGAGGTCCGTCGTCGCGAGTATTATGAGAAGCCCACCTCCGTCCGCAAGCGCAAGCAGGCGGCGGCCGTGAAGCGTCACCTCAAGAAGCTGCAGCGCGAACAGAAGAAGCTCGAGCGCAGTTTCTGACGCGTCCGCCCCTTAAGGGGCGTCCGTAGAGGGACCACAGTACTGTGGATCTCAAGACCCGCATCAACGAAGCCGTCAAGGATGCCATGCGTGCCCGGGAACGGGAGCGCCTGGCTGCTCTGCGTCTCGTCACCGCAGAAATCAAGCGGGTCGAGGTGGACGAGCGCATCGAGGTGGATGACGCCCGCGTCCTCGCCATCCTCGACAAGATGATCAAGCAGCGCCTCGACTCCGAACGCCAGTACCGTGACGCCAATCGCCCCGAGCTTGCGGAAGTCGAAGCATTCGAGATCAGCCTCATCCGCGAGTTCATGCCCGAGCCGCTCGACGAGGCCGCCATCGCCGAGATGATCGAAGCCGCCATCGCCGAGACCGGCGCCGAGGACATGCGCGCCATGGGCAAGGTCATGGGCGTACTCAAGCCGAAGATTCAGGGCCGCGCCGACATGGCCGCGGTCAGCGCCCAGGTCAAACAGCGCCTCGGCTGAAGCAGGGCGGGTCCGCCTCCGCGGACGCATGTTATCCTGCCCGACCCCTCCACCGACCGTCGAAGAAGCGCGTGGGTATGTCCGGACGCATCCCCCAGGACTTCATCAATGACCTGCTCGAGCGGGTCGACATCAGCGAAGTCATCGGGGCGCGCGTCGAGCTGAAGAAGGCCGGCAGCGAGTACAAGGGGCTGTGCCCCTTCCACACCGAGAAGACCCCGTCCTTCCACGTCATTCCAGACAAAGGCTTCTATCACTGCTTCGGCTGCGGGGCGAACGGCACCGCGCTCAGCTTCCTGCTCGAGCACGAACGGATGCCGTTCCAGGATGCCATTGCCTATCTCGCCGGCCTCGCCGGCGTCGAGGTCCCGAAGGAAGCAGCGCCAACCCCGCGGGATGATCGCCGCGGCCGCCTGCTCGACATGGTGGATCGTGCGGATCGCTGGTTCCGGCAGCAGCTCGTTCAGCATGCCGAGCGCGCCACCGCTGTCGATTACCTCCGGCGCCGTGGGGTCGATGGCGCAGTGGCTAAGACCTTCGGCATCGGGTTCGCGCCGCCTGGGCGCCGGGGTTTGCTCGAAGCGCTCGGGACCGACGACGAGCAGCGGCGACTGCTGCTCGAGACCGGGCTCATCGGCCAGGCGGATGACGGCAGCTACTACGACCGCTTCCGCAATCGCATCACCTTCCCCATCCGCGACACCCGTGGCCGGCCCATCGCCTTCGGCGGCCGCATCCTCGGTGACGGCCAGCCCAAGTACCTGAACTCCCCCGAGTCGCCCCTGTTCCATAAGGGCCGGGAGCTCTACGGCTTCTGGGAATGCCGGCAGGCGGTCCGGGACCCGGAGCGGGTCCTGCTGGTGGAGGGTTACATGGACGTGGTGGGCCTGGCTCAGGGTGGTGTGCCCGAAGCCTGCGCCAGCCTCGGCACCGCGGCGACCCGGGACCATCTGGAGAAACTGTTCCGCCTCGCACCGGAAGTGGTGTTCTGCTTCGACGGTGACGCAGCCGGCCTGCGTGCCGCCTGGAAGGCCGCCCGCACGGCGCTGGAAGTGCTCGAAGACGGTCGCGAGATCCGCCTGCTGTTCCTGCCGGCGGGCGAGGATCCGGACTCCCTGATCCGCAAGGAGGGCGCGGACGCGTTCCGGACCCGGCTCGCGCAGGCGACACCGTTCTCCGAGTACCTCTATGGCGAGCTTTCCCGTGATCTGGACCTCGCCGCCCTGGATGGCCGCGCCCGGCTGGCTCATCTGGCCCGGCCCATGCTGGAACAGATCCCCGGCCGTCTGGTCAAAAGCCTCATGCTCGGCCGGCTCGCGGAACTCGCGCGCATGCCGGTGGAGGAGCTGCAGCGGATATTCCAGGGTGCCCGGCAGGTCGAACCTGCCATGGAATTGCCCCGGGAGCCGGAGCCCGCGCCGCCGCGCCCCGAAACGGTGCGCCGCAGGGTCCGGGTCGCCCGGGAGGACACGGCCACCGCGCTGCTGCTGCGCCGCCCCGAACTGGCCGCGGAGGCCAGCGCCGAGGCGATGGAACGACTGGCGGCCCTGGATGCCCCGGGGAGCCGACCGGGTGTCCGCCTGTTGCGGGCCCTGGTGGCCCAGCTCCACGCCCAGCCGGACCTTCCGGCGGCTGTGCTCATCAGCGCCTGGCTGGGTACGCCCGAGCATGAACGCCTGGTGCGGCTGGCGGGCGGTGCTGGCCTGCCTGCTGGCGAGCTGGCGCAGGGTGAACGCGCCCTGCAGCAGTTTCGGGAAATCCTTGCCATGCTTCTGGACGAGGCGGCCGGGATGCGGCGTCAGATCCTGCTCGACAGGATCCGCACAGGCGAGGCGACGCCGGAGGAGCAGGCCGAATATTTCGCCCTCAAGCGGGCCTCTGCCGGGGTCAGGGAGGACAGCGCACCCGTAGCAAGGGGTTGAATCGGGTGGAATCACCCCCCAAATCAGGCTAAGATGTCGGGCTGCCCCGCGTCCACTCGAGCCGGTGAGGCTGCACCGGTGAGCGCGTGTCGACGCCGCAGCAGGCGGTAACGATCCAGCCCCGGCCACAGATCTTCGGGACTCGGGACCTGGCAGTCCGGTCGCCGCGTCGTCACGCTGAGGAGCACCATGTCCACGGAACACGTCCAGCAACAATCCCAACTCAAAGAGCTGATTGCCAAAGGCAAAGAGCAGGGCTACCTGACCTATGCCGAGGTGAACGATCACCTGCCCGCGGATATCTCCGATCCGGATCAGATCGAAGACATCATCCGCATGATCACCGAGATGGGTATCTCGGTGTTCGAAACCGCTCCTGATGCTGACGAACTGCTGTCGGCGGGTGATGCCTCTGCGGACGAGCTGGCAGCCGAGGAAGCGGCTGCCGCGCTGGCCGCCGTGGAAACCGAAGCGGGGCGCACCACCGACCCGGTGCGCATGTACATGCGCGAGATGGGTACGGTGGAACTACTCACGCGGCAGGGCGAGATCGAGATCGCCAAGCGCATCGAAGAAGGCATCCGTGAGGTCATGGGTGCCATTTCCAAGTTCCCGGGTACGGTGAACCTCATCCTCAATGCCTACGACAAGGCCACCGAGGACGAACGCCTGTCCGATGTGCTCATCGGCTACCTCGATCCCACCGACGACGTCCCCGCAGCGCCTCAGGTGCAGCGTGAAGCAGCTGCCGCCGCCACGGCAAAGAAGGCCGCGGCCGCGAAAAACAAAGCCGACGACGACAGCGACGACGGCAATAACAATAACAACGACGATGATAGCGAAGAGGAAGAGAACAAAGGGCCCGATCCCGTCGAGGCCAGCAAGCGCTTTGAGGGGATCCGCAAGCAGTTGAAGAAGACCGAACGCAACCTCAAGCGCTACGGCCGCGACGGCAAGGCTGCCGAGCGTGATCTTGCCGCGCTCTCAGAGATGTTCTCTTCGCTGAAGCTGACGCCGAAATTCTACGAAGAGCTGGTCAGCATGGTGCGTTCGCCGCTGGATCGCGTCCGCGAGCAGGAGCGCACCATCTCCACGCTTATGGTACGCCGCGCGCGCATGCCGAAGAAGGTGTTCTTGAGCGAGTTCCCCGGTCGCGAGATCGACAACAAGTGGCTGCTCAAGCACCTCGACGGCAAGCATGACTGGACCTCGCGTCTGCAGCCCCACCGCGAAGACCTGCTGCGCGCCCAGCGCAAGCTGCAGGCGCTGGTGGACGAGACCGGGCTCAGCGTCGCCCAGGTCAAGGAGATCAATCGCGCCATGTCCCTGGGCGAGGCGAAAGCCCGCCGTGCCAAGAAGGACATGGTGGAGGCGAACCTGCGCCTCGTGATCTCCATCGCCAAGAAGTACACGAACCGCGGCCTGCAGTTCCTGGACCTGATCCAGGAGGGCAACATCGGCCTGATGAAGGCGGTGGACAAGTTCGAGTACCGGCGCGGCTACAAGTTCTCCACCTACGCGACCTGGTGGATTCGTCAGGCTATCACCCGCTCCATCGCCGACCAGGCCCGGACCATTCGTATTCCGGTGCACATGATCGAGACCATCAACAAGCTCAACCGCGTCTCGCGGCAGATGCTGCAGGAGATGGGCCGCGAGCCGACGCCGGAAGAACTCGGCGAGCGCATGGAGATGCCTGAGGACAAGGTGCGCAAGGTGCTGAAGATCGCCAAGGAGCCGATCTCCATGGAGACGCCCATCGGCGACGACGAGGACTCGCATCTCGGCGACTTCATCGAGGACGCCTCGGTGCTGTCCCCGATCGACTCGGCGACCGGCGAAGGCCTGAAGGAGACCACCCACGCGGTGCTCGCCGGACTGACGCCGCGGGAGGCGAAGGTGCTCAGGATGCGCTTCGGCATCGACATGAACACCGACCACACCCTCGAGGAAGTCGGCAAGCAGTTCGACGTCACCCGGGAGCGGATCAGGCAAATAGAGGCCAAGGCGCTTCGAAAGTTGCGTCATCCAAGCCGCTCCGAACACCTCCGCAGCTTCCTCGACGAGTAACCGCACGCTTCCGCGGAAGCGCCACGCTCCCGCGGAAGCGCGTCCATCCATGCGAGGCCCAGTGCGAGCCGACGTCCGCGCAGCGGGCGTCGCGATCTGCATAACGCCAAGCTGCTGAATCACTCCGCGCTCGCTGCGTCGCCTGCAGCTTCCCACAAGTCTCCGTTCGAGCGTTCCGCTGTGGGAGAGCCCAGGCCGCGCCCAGCGCGGACGGGCCGAGCTTCCGGCGTCACGCCTTGTTCCAGAACCAGTCCGCGCTCGCTGCGTCGCCTTCGGCGCCTGCAGTCTCCCACAATGTCCCGTTCGAGCGTTC
>REEU01000234.1 GCA_007694905.1 Gammaproteobacteria bacterium
GATTTCGCCACCGAGCCTCTCGCCACCGAGCCTCTCGCCACCGAGCCTCTCGCCAACCAGTTGCTCCAGCGCCAGCTGGTCGTCCAGGGTCTCCCGTCGGCGAACCAGCACGGCTCGATCGCCCTGCACCAGCACTTCTGCGGCGCGATTGCGTGAATTGTAGTTCGAAGCCATTCCGAAACCGTAGGCGCCGGCGGTGTGGACGGCAAGCAGGTCGCCGGCCTGGGCGGCGAGGCGACGGCCCTTGCCGAGAAAGTCGGACGATTCGCATACCGGGCCGACCACATCGGCCTCCTCGGCTTCCTGCCCCGCTGCGGGCGCGCCGACCAACTCGATACGGTGCCAGGAGTCGTAGAGCGCGGGTCGCAGGAGATCATTCATGGCGCCGTCCACCACGAGGAAGCGGCGCCCCTCGTTTTCCTTCACGTACTCGACCCGGGTCAGGAAGACGCCGGCTTCCGCCACCAGCCAGCGTCCGGGTTCGAACAGCAGGGTTTCGCGACGATTGCCCAGGCGGCTGAGAATCGCATCTGCGTAGGCGGCAACAGGCGGGGGTTGTTCGTCACCGTAGCGGACGCCGAGCCCCCCGCCGAGGTCGATGTGCTCAAGGGTGATGCCGTCCGCTTCCAGCGCGTCGACGATCGCCAGCACCCTGTCCAGGGCATCCACGAAGGGCTCGAGGCGGGTGAGCTGGGAACCGATGTGGCAGTCGATCCCGCGCACGTCCAGCCAGTCGCTGTCGGCTGCGCGCCGGTATAGAGCCGGCGCATCTGCCATCGGAATACCGAACTTGTTCTCTTTCAGGCCGGTGGAGATGTAGGGATGGGTGGCGGCGTCGACGTCCGGATTGACGCGCAGCGAGACCGGTGCGCGGCGGCCGAGGCGCCTGGCGACGGCCTCGAGGCGGTCGACTTCCGCTTTCGATTCCACGTTGAAGCAGGCGACGCCCACCGTGAGCGCGGCCTCCATTTCCGTCACCGTCTTGCCAACCCCGGAAAACACCACGCCGGCAGGATCGCCCCCTGCCCGCAAGACCCGCTCGAGTTCGCCACCGGAGACGATATCGAAGCCGGCGCCGAGCCCGGCGAGCAGCTCGAGGATGGCCAGGTTCGAGTTCGCCTTCACGGCGTAGCAGACCCGGTGGGGATGCCCCCCGAAGGCTTCCGTGAAGGCTCGGTAGCGCTGGGTGATGGCGTCGGTCGAGTAGACGTACAGCGGCGTCCCATGGCGCTCGGCCAGGGCGGTGAGGGCGACCTCCTCGATGTGGAGCTCGCCGTTGTGGCGGTGGATGGGAGACATGGTCAGACGCTGCGCAGTTGCTCGGGACGCGAGTCGCTGCGAGGCTCTGCGTCGGGTGGCGTCAGCGGCCCCTTCTGACCGCAGGTGGCCGCCAGCAGGAGCAGAGACAGGACCAGGATGCGAGCGGCGAGGGGCATGACGATGACTCCTGTCGATAAGGGCCTGGAAAAACGGCGCAGGATACCAGTCCGGTGGGGGTGGGCCTACTCGCGGGCCCTGCTCGTGAGCCGTGCCCGCCCGCGGATCACGGCTGCACGAACCTGTTCCGGTGCCGTGCCACCGAAGTGGCTGCGCGCCGCCACCGAGCCTTCCGGCGTCAGCACGTCGTAGACGTCCGCCTCGATGACCGGGGCAAAGCTCTTCAGCGTCGGGAGCGGCAGCTCCGCGAGGTCGCAGTTTGCAGCGACGGCATGGGCGACGGCCTGCCCGACCGCTTCGTGGGCATCCCGGAAGGCGATGTTCCTGCGCACGAGGTAGTCGGCCAGATCGGTGGCGGTGGCGTAGCCGCGAACCGCTGCGGCTCGCATGGCGGGTTTGTCGGCGACGATGGCCGGCACCATGTCCGCGTAGGCCTTGAGGCAGTCGCGCAGGGTATCCACCAGATCGAACAGCGGTTCCTTGTCCTCCTGGTTGTCCTTGTTGTAGGCCAGCGGCTGAGACTTCATCAGCATCAGCAGAGCGTTGAGGTGTCCGACGACCCGTCCGGTCTTACCGCGGACCAGCTCCGGGACATCCGGATTCTTCTTCTGGGGCATGATCGATGAGCCGGTGCAGAAGCGGTCAGGGAGTTCGATGAATCCGAACTGGGCAGATGACCACAGGACGAGTTCTTCCGAGAAGCGCGACAGATGGATCATGGTCGTGCTCGCCCAGGCGGCGAACTCAATGGCGAAGTCGCGATCGCTGACGGCGTCCAGCGAGTTTTCTGCCACGCCGTCGAACCCGAGCAGCGCGGCGGTGAAGGCACGGTCGAGGGGGAAGGTAGTGCCTGCCAGCGCGGCTGAGCCCAGCGGCAGGATGTTCACTCTCCCGCGGCAGTCGGCGAGGCGCGCCCGATCACGCAGCAGCATCTCGAAGTAGGCCAGCAGATGATGACCGAACGTCACCGGCTGCGCCGTCTGCAGGTGGGTGAATCCGGGCATGATGGTATCCGCGTGGACCTCCGCCTGGTCGAGCAGGCCGGTGGCCAGCCGCAACAGCTCTGCGTCCAGGAAGTCGATCTCATCGCGCAGCCACAGCCTGATGTCCGTTGCCACCTGGTCATTGCGCGAACGGCCGGTATGCAGCTTCTTGCCGGTGGCACCGAGCCGTTCGGTCAGGCGCGCCTCGATGTTCATGTGTACGTCTTCCCGCGCCACCGACCACTCGAAGTCGCCGCAATCGATCTCGTCGCGGATGGCGGCCAGGCCATCGACGATGGCGTCCCGCTCCTCCTGGCTGAGCACGCCCACTTTGCTTAACATGGTGGCGTGTGCGATGGAGCCGGCAATGTCCTGACGATAGAGCCTGCGATCGAAGCCAACCGATGCTGTGAAGCGTTCCACGAACGCGTCGGTGGGTTCCTGGAAGCGGCCGCCCCAGAGTTTTGCGTTCTGGTCGCTCATGCTGACCTCGAAGAGTGAAGTGCGCCGCGCTGCGCCGGCGCGGAGTCGAAGGGGGCGGATCATACCAGAGCGTCCGAATCGATCTGGACAACGGGAAGGGTATGGCCGAAACCGAAGGCGCGCGAGCGTCAACCGAGCGGTTCGAAATACCGGAACTGTGTTCGGCCAGCGCGCTGGTCGCGGTGGTGATCAGCGCACAACTGTTGACGGTGGTGGTCGTGCTGCTGTCTGGCGCCCTGAGCTGGGTCACGTTCGGTGTCACGTCGCTTTTCGTGCAGTGGGTGGCGCTGGTCAGTGCCGGTACCCTGTGCTGGCTGCGCCCGAGCCTTTCGCGGCTGCCGGCTGCCGCCGGGGGCGCCTGTGCCTGGCTGCTGGTCACGGCCGTGGTGGCGCTGTGTGCCCTGCTGGCCGAACTGGCCCTCGACGGCCGGCTCGGGCAATGGGTGGGTGCCGCGGTGGCCGACCCGCTGCTGCCCGCCTCCGGTCCCGACTGGTCCATGGTGCTGCGCACCACGCTGGTGGGGGCCATCCTGGCTGGCATGCTGCTGCGCTACCTGATGGTGCAGCAGCAGTTGCGCGATCGGGAGCAGGGGGCGCTGCGGCTGCGAGTGCAGGCGCTGCAGTCGCGCATCCGACCGCACTTCCTCTTCAACAGCATGAACATCATCGCCAGCCTCATCGAGACCGACCCGCGCACGGCTGAGCTGGTAGTCGAAGATCTCTCGGAACTGTTCCGGGCCTCCCTCAACGAAGCTGGCAATCAGGTCTCGCTGCAGGAAGAGCTCGACTTGTGCGAACGCTATGTACGCATCGAACAGCTGCGGCTCGGCAGACGCCTGCACGTCGAGTGGGAAGTCGATGCGGTCCCGCATGGCGTTCGGATTCCGTTGCTCACCATTCAGCCGCTGCTGGAGAACGCCATCTATCACGGTATTCAGCCACTGCCGGAAGGCGGGACGGTTCATGTTCGACTGCAGATCGAGGGTGATCGTGTCAACGTCGAGATCGACAATCCGTTGCCGCCGCCGAATGCCGCTCGACGCGCCGTTCAGGGCAACCGCATGGCGCTGGCGAACATTCGCTCGCGGCTCGAGGTGCTGTACGGTTCGGAGGCGACGCTCGCCGTCCACGATTCAGGTGAGCGGTACCGGATTCGACTGAGTTATCCTCGCAACGGGAGCGGTAAGGGTGAAGTCGGTCTGAAGACCGGCGGGGACAGGAGGCAAGGATGAATATCCTCGTGGTGGATGATGAGGACCTGGCTCGGGACCGGGTGTTGCGCATCGTCGAGAGGCTGCAGCAGCGGCAGAACGGCCTCAAGGTGGTGGGGCAGGCCTGTAACGGGCTTGAGGCTGTCCGCGAGTGCCAGTCGTTGGCGCCGGATATCGTGCTCATGGATATACGCATGCCGGGCATGGATGGCCTCGAAGCGGCCCGCCACATCGCCCAGATGGAAACGCCTCCTGCCGTCATCTTCTGCACGGCGTTCGAGGAACATGCGATCGCCGCGTTCGACGCCCAGGCGGTGGGCTATCTGCTCAAGCCCGTGCGCGAAAACGATCTCGAGGACGCGCTGGCCCGCGCCTCGCGGGCGAATCGGGCCCAGCTTGCGGCCCTCGCGCAGGATGGCGATGACAATTGTCGGACACACATCAGCGCGCGTACCCGGCGCGGCATCGAGCTGGTGCCGGTGGAGGAGGTACGTTACTTCCAGGCCGACCAGAAGTACGTGACCGTCCGCTGGCCGGATGGCGAACTCTTGATTGACGATACCCTGCGTCAGCTCGAAGTGGAGTTCGGCGAACGCTTCGTGCGCATTCACCGCAACGCGCTGGTGGGCGTGCGTTTCCTGGAGAGTCTGGAGCGGGACGGTCAGGGCCACTACCACGTGCGCATGCGTGGCGTGGAGGACACGCTTGATGTCTCGCGCCGCCACGTGGCGGGCCTGCGACGTTTCATTCAGACGCTCTGACGCAAGGCCTCGCCGCCTGCCCGCGCCGCTCGCCACGATAGAATCGGAGACCTGCATGACCGAACGCACCCTGCGCATCGCCACGCGAGCATCGAATCTGGCCGTCTGGCAGGCCGAGTGGGTGCGCGGCAGGCTCGAGCAGGCTCATCCCGGCCTCACCGTGGAGCTGATCCGGAAGAGCACGAAGGGTGATCGGTTTTTGGCTGCGCCCCTGTCCGAGATCGGCGGCAAAGGCTGGTTCGTGAAAGAACTCGAGACGGCCCTCGAGGACGGCAGTGCCGATATCGCCGTGCATTCCATGAAGGACGTTCCGGTCGACTTCCCTGACGGCCTGATGCTGGCGGTGATCTGTGAGCGCGGCGACCCCACCGATGCGTTAGTGGTTCGCGGCGATCTCGATGCCGTCGACCTGGCTGCTCTGCCCCGGTATGGACGCGTCGGCACGGCCAGTCTGCGGCGTGCGTCGCAAGTGCTGGCGCTGCGTCCCGATCTGAACACGGCGCCGGTACGCGGCAACGTGGAGACCCGTCTCGGGAAGCTCGACGGCGGCGAGTTCGACGCCATCATCCTGGCGAGTGCTGGCCTCGAGCGGCTCGGCCTCGCGGAGCGTATCACCGCCCGGCTCGGACCTCCGGAGTTCGTGCCTGCAGGCGGCCAGGGCGCTGTGGGCATTGAGTGCCGCAGTGGCGATGCCGAGATCCTCGAACTGCTGGCAGTACTCAACGATGAGGCCACCAGCCGCTGCGTGCGCGCGGAGCGGGCCGTGAGCCGCCATCTCGGGGGTAACTGCTCCGTCCCTCTTGCGGCCCATGCCATCGGCGGCGAGGGCGTGCTGCAGCTGTCTGCACTGGTGGCGAGCATCGATGGCCGCACTGTGCTGCGGGCTCAGGGCTCCGGCAGCGACCCCGAAGCGCTCGGCATTCAGGTGGCCGAGGATCTGCTGGCAGCCGGGGCTGGTCCCGTGCTCGAGGCTGCGGCACGGCTGGCGGAAGGGTGATGGCCCCGGCCGTGCTGGTGCTACGGCCGCAGCCCGGTGCGGACGAAACGGTGGCCGCGCTGGACGCGGCCGGGATTCCGGCTCTGGCATTGCCGGTGCTCGAGCGCCGGCCGCTTGCCGAGACTGCGGCCATGCGCGCGAGCATTCAGGCCCTGGCCGAGTACAGCGCGGTCATATTCGTCAGTCCTGCCGCAGTCGAGCTCGGCATGGCCTGGGTGGACCGTTACTGGCCGCAGTATCCGGCTGCGACGAGCTGGATCGCGGTGGGTGAGCGCACCCGAACCGCACTGGAGCGCTGGGGACTGAAGGTAGCTGCGCCGGAATCGGATGAGCGCAGTGAGGGTCTGCTGGCGCTGCCCGAGCTGACCCACGTCAGCCATGAGAAGATACTCCTCATGCGAGGCCTTGGCGGGCGCGATCTTTTGGCTGAAACCCTACGCGAACGTGGCGCGCAGGTGGACATTCTGGAGCTTTACGAGCGGCAGCCGGTCTCGGTTACGCTGCCCGCGGCCGAAGACGTCGCCGGCGCGGTGGTGTCCAGCGTAGCGGTGCTGGAGTCGCTGCTGGCGAGTGGTGGCCGCAGCCTGCTGGATCGACCGCTGGTCGTGCCCTCGGAGCGGGTCGCCGCGGCGGCGCGCGACGTGGGCTTCACGCAGGTGCTCGAGGCTGATGGGGCGGGTCCGGCTGCCACGGTCAGTGCCCTGCGTCATCTGGTACCGGGAGGCACGCGGTGAGCGACACTCCGAACGATCCTAGCAACCCTGATGCCGAGGCGGATGGCGTGGCGGATGTGTCCGCAGACGTCGAGACCGAACCTGAGGCATACGAAGCTGCGGCGGCACCGCCACCGGCAGCCCGGCCGGCTCGTGGCGGTCGGGGGCTGGCCATCCTGGCCCTGCTGCTGGCCGTCGTCG
The DNA here is from genome assembly GCA_007694905.1 of Gammaproteobacteria bacterium. GTDB lineage: Bacteria > Pseudomonadota > Gammaproteobacteria > Pseudomonadales > Azotimanducaceae > SLTB01. The sequence continues at coordinate 6,787 of REEU01000234.1, forward strand.
CGTTCGGTGCTTCGGCCTGGCCGTGGTGGCTGGCATGGCAGGGCGAAGACGACATGGGTCGTCTGCGCGCGGCCCTGGACGCGCGCGTTGACGCGCGCGTTCGCGACTTGCAGCAGGAACTGCGTGACAGGCAGCAGGAACAGCTTGCCGGCCAACAGGAACAGCTTGAACGCCTCGAGGAGCGGCTCGATGGACGCGTGGCGGACATTGCGGCGGCCGCCGAATCCGTGCGTCGACACCTGGAGCAGAGCGACCGGGAGGTCAGCGCCCTGCGTGACGAGTTCGAGGAGCGCGCCGGAACGCTGCGGGATCGGGAGCGGGAGCTCGAGAGTACCGTGGCGGGCCTGCGCCGAGCCTTCAGTGAGCTCGCCGGCGAGGTGGCCAAGGCTGCCCCGCCTGATTCCAGGGAGTGGAGGATCGCCGAGGCGGGCTACCTGTTGCGAATCGCCAACCAGCGCGCCCGCCTCGAGCGGGATCTGAGGGGCGCCCACGCGCTGCTGGTCGCGGCAGACGGTGTGCTGGCCGAGATCGAGGACTTCAGCTTGGTGCCGGTTCGGGAGGCGCTGGTGGAGGCCAAGGCCGACCTGGCGGCGGAACCGGCAGTGGACCGGATCGCGCTCTACCTCGAACTCGAGTCCATTGCGCTCTCGATCGACGCCATGCCGCTGCAGCCGCCGGAGTTTCGGCCGCCGCCCGCCGTGACCCAGGCAGCTCGGGAGGATGGCTGGTGGCCTGCTGTCGAGCACCGCCTGCTGGCGCTGTTCGACTTCCGCCGCCATCGCGATGATCCGGTCCGCCCGCTGCTGACCCCGGATGCCAGCTTCTGGTGGCACCACAACGTGCGCTTGAAGCTCAGTCAGGCTCAGCTCGCGCTGTTGCGGGGGGATCAGGAGGTCTGGGAGGCAAGCCTTCTGGACGCCGCGAACTGGGTGCGTGAGCAGCCCGGATACGATGCGGTCAGCTCGAATCTCGAAGCGCTGTCTGAACGTGCAGTGCGGGTCACCGCGCCGGACATCAGCGAGCCCCTGCGTCGCCTGGAAAGGTTGCGCTCGCGGGTGCCCACGGAGCTGAACCCGTGACGCGCGGCATCGTCATCCTGCTTCTGGCGCTGGCCATCGCCGGCGGTCTCGGCGCGCTTATTGCCAGCGATCCAGGGTATGTGCTGGTGGTCTGGGGCAATGCTTCGCTGGAGACCAGTCTCTGGTTCGGCCTCATTCTGCTCGCAGTGCTTTGGCTGCTGCTGCGAACACTGTTCGCCATTCTGCGGGCGGTAGGCGCTGGCCCCGGCCGCCTGCAGGCATGGCAGCACCGGCGCCAGGATCGGCGTGCCCGCGACGAGACCACCAAGGGCCTGTTGGCGCTGATGGAAGGGGACTGGGCGCGCGCGCGCAAGGAGCTCGATGTCGCTGCGGCGCTGCTGGACAACCCGCTGGTGAACCAGCTGGGCGCGGCCCGCGCGGCCCACGAGCTGGGTGATGCATCCGGCTGTGAGCGCTACCTGCAGGAGGCCCTGGCGCAGAACCCCAAGGCCACCCTGGCCGTGGGCATCACCCGGGCAGAGCTGCAGATCGCGGACCAGCACTGGGAGCAGGCTTTGGCGACGCTGCTCTCGTTGCGCAAGGAGGCGCCGCGGAACGGGCAGGTGCTGCGCATGCTGCGGACCGTGTATGAAGCGTTGCAGGATTGGCAGGCGCTGGCCGGCCTGTTGCCCGACCTGCGCCGCGCGGGCGTGATGGGCGAGGAGGATGCCGCCGTCCTCGAGCGCCGCGTCTGGCGCGCCGAACTGCACCGGTCGGCACGTGTGGATGCCGGCCCCGAGGGCCGGCTCGCCGCGCTCGAGAAGGCGTGGAGCCGGGTGCCGAAGCCGCTGCGGCGGGAGCCGGAGCTGGTCGAGGTTCAGGTCCGCGAGCTGCGCGACCTCGGTGCGGAGGAGGCTGCGGAGGAATTGCTACGTGCGACGCTGCCCAGCCACTGGAAGGACGCGCTGGTGAACCTCTACGGTTGGGTTCAGGGTGCGGAGCCGGAAACGCAGCTGGCCGAAGCTGAGGCCTGGCTGTCGGAGCGACCGAACAATCCGACGCTACTGTTGACCCTGGGCCGGCTGGCGCTGAGGCATCATGAGTGGGACAAGGCCCGCGAGTACCTCGAGGCCAGCGTCGGGCTACGCCGGAGCGCGGAAGCGGAAGCGGAGCTTGGCCGCCTGCTGCTGCATCTAGGCGACCATGAGGCCGCCGCGCGCCACTTTGCCGACGCCTTGCGCGAGTTCGGGATCATGCTGCCCGATCTGCCGTTGCCTGAGCAGACCTGAGGCTAACCGGGCTGCAGGTTCAGGCCATGGTTACGACCAGAGGTCGTCGCGCGGAGCATAGCTGAGCACATCAGAAAACGTCTGGGCTTGCGTGAGCCCGCAGGGCCGGAGCGCATCGATGGTGCCCCAAACCATGGGTGGTCCGCCGGCAATCAGGACCTGCCAGGCCGACAGGTCGAGGTTCCCGGCAGCAACGTCGGCCGCGACCACATCCCCGACCCGGCCCTGGCGCACGCGTTGATCCGCGGCATCCTGCTCGGCCACCGGATACCATGTGAAGTGATCGCTGCCCGCAGCGAACGCATCGAGCTCCGATGTCAGATAGAGGTCTTCAGTCCGGGCCGCACCCCAATACAGCCGGATTGCTACAGGACCTGGCAGCAGGGTGCGCAGAAGGCTGCGAATCTGGGCGATACCGGACCCGCCGGCCAGTGCCAGCAGTGGGCGCGCCAGCGGTGCCGTGAAACCGCAGTCGCCGCAGGGAAGCAGCAGGTCCATGTGCTCAGCATTCGTGAGGAGCGACTCCACTCGCGTGGCATCCTCTGAGTCCGGCTGGGCGAGGTAGTGCAGCGTGATCGCGGGCAACTCCTGCGGAGCGCTCGCAATGGAGAATGGGATGGCGGTGCCATCCGGATGCAGGATCTGCAGGTACTGGCCCGGAAGAAAAGACGCCGTGCCCTCAGCGCGAAGCCGGATCTCGCGAACGCCGGCTCCGAGCGGAGTGACCGCCTCGATGCGGGCGTTGACTCGAACCGGCGCGGACACGCTGGCTTATCCGCGGCCCTTCATGGATGAGAAGAACTCGTCGTTGGTTTTGACGTCCTTGAGCTTGTCGAGCAGGAACTCGATGGCGGCGGTGTCGTCCATGTCATGCAGCAGCTTGCGCAGGATCCAGACCCGTTGCAGTTCGTCCTCGCTCATCAGCAGATCCTCGCGCCGGGTTCCCGAGCGACGAATGTTGATGGCCGGATACACCCGCTTCTCGGCGATGCGGCGCTCGAGGTGCAGTTCCTGGTTGCCGGTACCCTTGAATTCCTCGTAGATCACCTCGTCCATCTTCGAACCGGTCTCCACCAGCGCGGTGGCGATGATCGTCAGGCTGCCACCTTCCTCGATGTTGCGCGCGGCGCCGAAGAAACGCTTCGGACGCTCGAGCGCATGGGCATCTACACCGCCGGTGAGGACCTTGCCGGATGACGGCACGATGGTGTTATAGGCGCGGGCGAGGCGGGTGATGGAATCGAGCAGGATCACCACGTCTTTCTTGTGCTCGACGAGACGCTTGGCCTTTTCGATCACCATTTCAGCCACCTGGACGTGGCGGGACGGCGGCTCGTCGAAGGTGCTGGCCACCACCTCGCCCCTTACGGTGCGTTGCATCTCCGTCACCTCTTCCGGCCGCTCGTCGATGAGCAGCACGATGAGCATGACGTCCGGACTGTTGTAGGTGATGGATTGAGCGATGTTCTGCAGGATGAGCGTCTTGCCGGCTTTCGGTGGGGAGACGATCAGGCCGCGCTGGCCCTTGCCGATCGGTGCCACCAGATCCACCACCCGGGCCGTGAGGTCCTCGGTGGAGC
>REEU01000217.1 GCA_007694905.1 Gammaproteobacteria bacterium
ACTCCGTTGCGAACAGCGCCTGCGGCGCACCGGGGGCACGGTAGGCCGCCACCTTCGGTTTGTTCACCAGGACGTCGTAGCCCTCCGCCTTGAATGCCGGTACGTCATAGGGCGCGAATACGCACATGACGCCGGGCGCCATCGGCGAGCCCTTGAAGGCGCCAGCCTCGTAGCCGAGCCATGCGTACATGGCCGTCAGACGACCGTCTTTCTTCGCGCCGATCTTCAGTTTGATCTTGCTTGCCGATGCGGGACCGGAAGCGCGGAAGACCTCCTCACGAGTCATGACCAGCTTCACCGGACGCCCTGACTTACGCGACAGCATGATGGCCACGGGCTCCAGGTACACCGTCGTCTTGCCACCGAAGCCACCGCCGATCTCGCTGGGGATGACCTTCAGCCGTGAAATGTTGAGTCCCAGTACCCGGGCGGTCATGGAACGCACATCGAAGCCACCCTGGGTCGAACACCAGATCACGGACTGCTCGTCCTGACCCCAGCGCGCCACGCAGGCGTGCGGTTCGATGTAGCCCTGGTGCACGGTCGGCGTGTGATAGGTGTGCTCGATGATCACGTCGGCTTCGGCGAACCCGGCTTCGATGTCGCCGCGGCTGGATTCCATGACCTGAGCGACGTTGGACGCCCGGGCCGGTTTTTCCGGCAACCCCTGCGTGTAGAGGTGCTCGTGCAGGAGCGGTGCATCCGCCGCCATCGCGCTGTCGATGTCGAGGACCGGCTGTAACACGTCGTAGTCGACCTTGATGGCCTGTAAAGCCTGTTCTGCCGCACGGACCGTTGTCGCAGCCACCGCAGCCACCACATGCCCGTGATAGAGCACCTTGTCCCGGGCCATCACGTTGACGGCGAGATCGTGATAGTCGCCGGCGCCTTCTCCACCCTGGATGTCACCGGGCTCCACGTCCGGAAAGTCCTTGCCGGTGACGATGGCCTGGACGCCCGGTATGGCCAGCGCTGCCTCGATGTCGAGACTGCGGATACGCGCATGGGCATGGGGCGAGCGCAGGAAGCGACCATGCAGCATGCCTGGAAGGCTGTAGTCGGCACCGAAGTTGGCGCGGCCGGTGACCTTGTCGAGCCCGTCCGGCCGTACCGGTCGGGTACCAATGTAACGAAAGTCGACTGCCTCGCTCATCGTGCTGCGCCTCGCATCTCGGCGGCGGCATCCATCACCGCGCGAATGATCTTGTCGTAGCCGGTGCAGCGGCAGAGATTGCCTGCCAGCCAGTAGCGGGTCTCCTCCTCGCTGGGGTCCGGGTTGGCGTCGATGAGGGCCTTAGCCGCCACCACCACGCCGGGGGTGCAGATGCCGCACTGCAGGGCGGCATGCTCGAGCAATTTACGCTGCACCGGGTGCAGGGCCTCGGGAGAAGCGATACCTTCAACCGTGGTTACGTCACGCCCCTGAACTTCAGCCGCGAAAACCAGACAGGAGCACACCAGCGTTCCATCGAGCAGCACAGAACAGGCGCCGCAGTCGCCGGTTCCGCAGCCCTCCTTGGTTCCAGTCAAATTCAGGCGGTCACGCAGGGCATCGAGCAGCGTCTCATCCGGCTCGCAGAGAAACTCCGCCGGCTCGTTGTTGATGGTGCTGGTCACGTGCTGCTTCATGCCTTGCCTCCGTTGGCACGATCTCGGGCGATGACAACGGCGCGGCGCGTGAGCACACCCACGACCTTGCGCCGATAGGACTCGGTGCCCCGCTTGTCGCTGATGGGGCGTGCCGCGGCGCTGCTCGCCTCGGCTGCGGCCTGACATACGGCCTCGTCGACCCGACTTCCGATCAGGGCGGCTGCCGCGTCGGGCACCTGCAGCACCGTCGTCGCGACGGCACCGATGGCGACCCGCGCCGCCGTGCAGACGCCGTCGCCATCCATGGTCAGGCGGACGCCGGCACTGGCGACGGCGATGTCCATTTCGGTACGTGGAATGAAGCGAAGATAGGCATCAGCGCTACGCGGCTGGACCGGAGGCAGCCGCAGCGCGACCAGGAACTCGCCTGGCTTGAGCTGATTGCGTTGGACGCCGACGACGAATTCCGCCACCGGAACCTCGCGCCGTCCGTTGGGACCAGCAATGAGGCAGATGGCATCATTGGCCACCAGCGCAGGAATCGTGTCGCCTGCCGGCGACGCGTTGCAAAGGTTGCCACCCACCGAGGCGCGACCCTGGATCTGGGTGGAACCGATGAGATCCGCCGCCTCGACGAGGCCCGGGTAATGCGCGGCCACGTCCGCTCTCGCGTTCAACTCGGCGCCCGACACCGCGGCCCCGAGCAGGAGTCCATCGGGACCGAACTCGATGCGTCGGGTCTCGGGAATGCGCTTGATGTCGACGATCACCCGCGGGCTGCGATCGCCCGAGCGGAGCTGCACGATCATATCCGTCCCGCCGGCCAGGATCTGGGTCCGAACAGCCGCCTGCATCCTGTCCGCCAGCAGCGCCACCGCAGCATCGAGTGAATCCGGGGCCTCGTAGGCAAAGGCTTCCATGGTGACTCCTGCAGATTTTCTAGCACGCATGTATAGCATGCTGCCGAGCCGCGCTGCACCCGCCCGAGCCCGCAGGCGTTGGCGGCCACCGGCCAGGCGGCACCCTCGGAATGGGCATAAGCGGCCGTGTACACTTCGCACCCTGCGCCGACCACCGCTGCGCATCGGCAATCCGCGAGCCTGACGCCCGGGACAAAGCGTGGCGGGGCCACAACATGGAGAATCAAGCACCCGTGACTGTTCCGGCCCCCGATCCAGATGCCCTGTACGCCGAGCACCTCGAGAGTGAGCTCGCCCGCTACTCCGAAGCCCTCGAGGCCTGCGACCATGACGCCCTGGTGATCGCCGCCGGCGAGCCGGCGCACCATTTCCTCGATGACATCGAAGCCAGCTTCAAGGCGAATCCCCACTTTCGCCTGTTCGTGCCGCTGGACGCGACCGCCGGATCGCAGCTGGTGCTGCGTCCCGGCTACAAGCCCGTCCTGCTGCATCTGCGACCTCAAGACTTCTGGCATCTGCCGCCCGCGCCTGCAGCCGGCGCCTGGACCGATGGCTTCGACGTTCGCGAGGTGGAGTCCCCTGAAGCACTGGCACGGGCGCTCAGGGACGTTCTGGCCGGGGCCAACCATGCGGCGCACATTGCGCCAGACGAACCTGTCCCCACCGAGCTGCTTGCTCGCCTGGATTTCGGCCGCGGGCGCAAGACCGCCTATGAAATCGCCTGCATGGCCAACGCGAACGCCCGCGCAGCCAAGGGCCATCGTGCGGCTCGGGATGCCTTTCTCGCAGGGGAGTCCGAGTACGGCATCCACATGGCCTATCTGCTGGCCAGCAGCCAGGAGGATGCGGGACTGCCCTACGGCAACATCGTGGCGCTCAATACTCACGCCGCCGTGCTGCACTACCAGCATCGGGAACGGCGGCCGCCGGCCGACGGCCATCACTCCTTCCTGATCGACGCCGGTGCTTCGGAGCGCGGCTATGCGGCCGACGTCACCCGCACGTACTCCGCGGCACCCGGACCATTCGCGGATCTCATCGAGGCCATGGATCAGGCGCAGCTGGCACTGGCCGCTCAGGTTCGCCCCGGACTCGACTTCGTGGATCTGCATCGCGCTGCCCATCTGGCCGTCGCGCGCATCCTCACGGACAGCGGTCTCGCCGAGGGCACACCGGAAGCGCTGCTTGAAAAGGGCGTCACGAGCACCTTCCTGCCCCATGGTCTCGGCCACCTCATAGGCGTTCAGACGCACGACGTGGGCGGTCGGCTGACAGGCCCCGACGGCAGCCTGCGGCCACCGCCGGAGGACTTCCCGGCCCTGCGCCTGACGCGAACCCTGGAAGCGGATTTCGTCGTGACCATCGAGCCGGGACTCTATTTCATCCCCATGCTGCTGGATGAACTGCGTTCCCGGCCGGAGGGCAGGCAGGTCAACTGGCAGGCAGTCGAGGCGCTGATGCCGTTCGGCGGCATCCGCATCGAGGACGACGTCCGGGTCACGGCGTCGGGCTGCGACAACCTCACGCGGCCAGCCCTGGCGGCGGAGGGATTGCGGTGAACCTCAGCAACGGCCAGCCACCACCTCTCACCCTCGAGCGCCTGTTCGACACCCCGGGCCTATCCGGCCCGATTCCGGCCATGGCCCGCTACGCTCCGGACGGCCGCAGCATCGCCTGGCTACGACCCGCTGACGACGACTTCGAGCGCCTCGACCTCTGGCTCTGTGATCTCGATAGCGGCAGCAGTCGCTGCCTGGTCGATGCACGCAGTCTCGACGGCAGTCGCGCCCTGTCTGAAGAAGAAAAGGCGCGCCGGGAACGGCTGCGAGTGTTCTCGGCGGGCATCGTCGAATTCCTGTGGGCAGCGGACGGATCGGCCATCCTGTTCCCCGTGAGCGGCCGTCTGCATCGCCTCGCCCTGGAGCCCGGGAGTACGCCCAAGCCGGTGACACCCGCGGAGTTTTTCGCCACCGACATCCGCATTGCCAGCGACGGTCGCATCGGCTTCGTGCACGACCGCAACCTCTGGCTGCTGGAAGCTGGCGGTCAGCCGCGCCAGCTCACGCGGGACGGAGGTGGCAGCGTCAGCTGCGGGCTGGCGGACTTCATCGCCCAGGAGGAAATGCACCGTTTCGACGGCTACTTCTTCGCCCCGGACGCCAGCCGGGTCGCCTTCCTCAAAGTGGACGAGGCACCCATCCCGCTGTCCCATCGCTACGAAATCGACGCCAGCGGTTTCTCCGTGCATCCGCAGCACTATCCCTACACCGGCGGCCCCAATGCCCAGGTGGAATTGGGCATCATTGATCTGAGGGACGACAGTATCCGCTGGCTCGAGTGGGCCGCGCCCGACAGCGAATATCTCGCCCGCATCCAATGGCGGCCCGACGGCGAGGCGCTGGTGATTCAGCGCCAGCCCCGGGACCAGCAACGACTGGAGCTGGTGGAGCTCACGCTGGACGGCGACGCCCGTGTCCTGCACGTGGAAACCAGCGACACCTGGGTCAATCTGCACGACGACCTGCGGCTGCTCAGCAACGGTTCCGAGGCGCTGTGGTCCTCGGAGCGCGACGGCCACCGCCGGCTGTACCGGCTGGATCTGACCAGCGGCGATCTGCTCCCGTTGACGCCCGCGGACGGCATGGTGCTGAAACTCGTGGACGTGGACGAGACCGCCCGGCACGCCTATGTGGAAGGCTGGTTCGACACGCCGACGCAGCGCCATCTGTACCGCGTCAGTCTGACCGCCGAGGAGGCTCCGGAACGACTCACTCCGGGGCACGGTTGCCATCAGACCCAGCTGGCTCCGGATCGCAGCAGCTTCGTCGATCGCCGCGAGCACCTGAACCAGCCTCCCTGCCTCGAGGTTCGCGAAGTGGGTGGCAGCCTGGTGGCGGAGCTGGTTGCGAACCGGACCGACACGCCCTCACATCCCTATCACCCGTTCCTTTCAGGTCACCGTGCAGCAGAACTCGGCGAACTGACCGCCACCGACGGCCAACGCCTCTGCTATCGGATCACCCCTCCCATCATGGACCGGGGCGGCCAGCACCCCGTGATCGTGAGCGTCTACGGCGGCCCCGGCGTGCAGCGCGTGCAGGACGCCTGGACACCGCTGATCCATCAATACTTCGCCCGCCGCGGCTGGGGCGTGTTCGAACTCGACAATCGGGGCAGCGGCCATCGTGGACGCGACTTCGAGCGCCCGATCCACGGGCACCTCGGCGCTACGGAAGTCGCCGACCAGCTGCTTGGAATCGAGTACCTGAAGACGCTGGACTGGGTGGATCCGGAACGCATCGCCGTATTCGGCCACAGCTACGGCGGCTACATGGCCCTCATGTGCCTCGCCCGCCATCCGGACGTCTTCCGCGCCGCGGTGTCCGTGGCGCCGGTGACGGACTGGATGCTCTACGACACCCACTACACCGAACGCTACCTCGGCGATCCCGCAGGCAACGCCGAAGGCTACGCGGCGTCTGCGGTCACGTCCTTCCAGGACGGACTGACGCGGGCGCGCCCCGGCGCTCTGTTGTTGATGCACGGCATGGCGGACGACAATGTGCTTTTCACCCACACGAGTCGCCTGATGCACATGCTGCAGGACACGGGTGTGCTGTTCGAACTGATGGCCTATCCAGGCGCCAAGCATGGTCTGGCCGGTCGCCGTACGGGACTGCATCGCTTCCGTGTCATCGAGGCGTTTCTCGCTCGGCACCTGGAGGCCGACAGCCATGACTGAAACCTGGAAGGTCCGTGCCGCCGACCATGACGACCTCGACGAACTGGTGCGCTTCAATTGCGACATGGCACTGGAAACAGAGCATCGGACGCTGGACCCGGAGCGGGTACGCAGCGGCATCCGGCGTCTGATCAACCAACCTGACCTGGGCCGCGCCCTGGTGGTGGCAGACCCGGATGGTCAGCGCGTCGGATGCATGTCCGTCACCACCGAGTGGAGCGACTGGCGCAACGGGCGCTTCCTGTGGATTCAGAGCGTCTACATCGTGCCGGCATTTCGCCGGCGCGGCGTCTTCTCCGCGCTGTACCGACATATCGAGGCCGAGGCCCGCAGCGAATCCGATGTCTGTGGCCTGCGGCTGTACGTCGAGCGGGAGAATCGCAATGCCCAGGCCACCTATCTGAACCTGGGCATGAATGAGACCCATTACCGGCTATTCGAAGTCGACTTTCACGCCTGACTACATCGTGTGGGTCGGGCGATCCGAAGTCAGGGCACCGGCAAGGTAGGTTTCGATCTTGGCCCGGGCCTGATCGTCCTGGTCGTTGAACTGAACGCCGATACCAGCCGCGCGATTACCCTGAGCACCCTTGGGGGTCACCCAGATCACGCGTCCGGCAACGGGGATCTTCTCGGGTTCATCCATGAGGTTAAGCAGCATGAACACCTCATCGCCGAGATCATAGTCTTTGTTGGTGGGAATGAAGAGGCCACCGTTTTTCACGAACGGCATGTAGGCCGCGTACAGCACCGCCTTGTCCTTGATCGCCAGGGACAGAATGCCATTGCGTGTACCTTTGCGTGCAGCCATACGAACGTCCGATCGCCCAGAGCAGGCGCTTTGGTTCAGTCTAGCGCGCCGGCCGCGCAGTTATCCAGCCCGAGGGGCCCAGCAGCAGATCCTCGAGCAGCAGGGTCACATTCGGGTTGCTCTGCGAGGACAGTATCCGCCGTGCCCGCTGCACCCGCTCCAGATAGCGTAGTGCACCGGATGGAGGATTCGCCGCGCTGACCTGTACCTGCGCCGCCAGCGCCCGATAAAGCAGCTCAAGGAGCTGATCAGCGCGATCGCGATCGTCGCGTATCAAGGGGTCCGCAGGACCACCGGCGATAAAAACGTCCACCGCATCCGCAAGCGCGGGCAGATCGGAGTCCGCACGCTCCCGCGCCAGCAGCGGCGCACCGCCGACGAGTTGCAGCAGACGGGACGCATCCGCGCCCTCGGACAGTTGCCCGGCAAGCCAGCTACGGGCCGCATCGGGATTGCCGGGCGCCACAGCGAGACGCTGACAGCGACTACGGATGGTAGGAAGCACCTCATTCACCCGGTGGCTGACGAGGAACAGGTGACAGCCTGAACCGGGCTCTTCGAGACGCTTCAAAAGCGCATTCGCCGCGTTCGTGTTCAACTCCTCCGCGAGTTCGATGATCGCAATGCGGCGCCCGCCCGCGCCTGCAGTCCGCACCAGAAACTCACCGAGATCGCGCACCTGATCGATCAGGATCTGCCGCCGCGGTCGCCCACTGTCCGCAACGCCACGCTGAACCAGGCGCACGTCGCGATGCGCCAGTAGATCGCCATCGCTGGCCTCATCGCCGTATGCCATGCCCCGAGGTGCGCGGGGCGTGAGCCCAAGCAATGACCGGGCGAACTGCCGCGCGAGAAACCGCTTGCCCCAACCCGGAGGACCATCGAGCAGCACAGCGTGCGGCAAGCGCCCGGCCGCCTCGGCCTGCGCCAGACGGACCCAGGTTGGCTGCAGCCATGACGGTACCCAGGCCTCTGCCTGACTCATGCCGTACCCTGGCGGTATTCGGCAAGAAACACATCCAGTGCCGCGAGCACCTTGTTGCGCACATATTCGAGGTCCCCTGCGGCATTCACTGTCTTCATCCTCTCAGGTTCTGCTGCGGCCAGATCCAGGTAGCCCTGACGGACACGGTCGAAGAACGGATCGGACTCTTCCTCGAACCGATCCGGCAGTCCGCGACTGCGGGCACGGGCCAGACCCTGGGCTGTGGGCACATCGAGATAGAGCGTCAGGTCCGGCTTCAGATCCGGGTGTACGAGACCGGCGAGCAGGGTCACGGGGTGGGGACCCATCTGCCGCCCCGCCGCCTGATAGGCGTAACTCGCATCCGTGAAGCGGTCGCACACGACCCAGCGTCCAACGGCTAGCGCGGGGCGGATGACGCGTGCGACGTGCTGTGCACGCGCAGCGAAGACCAGCAGGAGTTCGGTCAAGGCGTCCAGACTCTCGTCCCGACGCGCGAGCAGCAGTTCCCGGATGGCCTCCGCAACCCCGGTGCCGCCAGGCTCACGCGTACTGACCACCTCGATGCCCTCGGCTCGAAGGTAGTCGACCATGGTGGAGAGGTGGGTGCTCTTGCCGGCCCCCTCCCCGCCTTCGACAGTGATGAATCGTCCACGCTGAATCGCCATCACTGCCGTACCTCCGCCTCGCGGCCACCGCGCAAATAGCGATACACCGCTGCATTGTGTTCCTGAAGCGTCGCCGAAAAGTGGGAGCTGCCGTCACCCCGCGCAACGAAGTAAAGCGCATCAGTCTCAGCAGGATGCAGCGCCGCCTGCAGACTGGCGCGTCCGGACATCGCGATGGGGGTGGGCGGCAGACCGTGATGCACGTAAGTGTTCCAAGGCGTCGGCGCTCGCAGGTGACTGCGCGTGAGCGGGCCGCTGAAATCCTCGCCAAGGCCATAGATCACAGTGGGATCCGTCTGCAGCCGCATGCCCCGCTCCAACCTCCGGACGAAGACCGCTGCCACCTTGGAACGCTCGGAAGCGAGCCCCGTCTCCTTCTCCACGATGGACGCCATGATCAACGCTTCGTCGGGCGAAGCATAGGGAAGATCAAAGCTTCGCCGTTCCCACTCACGCGCCAGGATCTCGTCCATGCGCGCCATCGCACGTGCCAGCACGGTGAGGTCCGATGTGTCGGCGATGTAATCGTAGGTATCCGGGAAAAACCGCCCTTCAGGTGAAACTTCAGGACGCCCGAGTCGCACCATGATCTCTTCGTCAGTGAGCTCCTGACTGTCGGCACGCAACCGTGGCGCGTTACCCATGGCCTGCCTCAGTTCGCTGAAACGCCACCCTTCGATGATCGTGAACTGGCGACGCATGACCCGGCCAGCGACGAAAATGTCGAGCAGCATCAACGGCGTCGTGCCCGCTTCGATTCGGTACTCGCCCGCATGGATGGATGCAGCCGTGCCAGTGAGGCGTGCCCATGCCCGCAGCAGGTCCGGATGTTCGATGATGCCGTCCGCCTCGAGCATGCGGAGCGTGCGGGCAAGTGATGCACCCCGCTCCACTTCGACCACACGGCTGTCAGCGATGGGCAGCGGGCGCGTCAGCAACCAGACAGCCCACGCCGCCCCGAGCCCCAGGGCCAGCAGACCAAGCAGCGCTGCCAGAGCGAACATCCGCATCATCCGGTCTCCCGCAAGGCCTGCAGATCCGCGAACAGCGAACGCGCCGCGGGGCCTGGAGCGTCAGCCCATGACGCCAGTGGACGTCCATCTTCGTCTACGAGACTGGCAATGGGCCAGAGAGTGATGACCGCGTTGGTCAACCAAGCCTCGTCGGCCGCCAGCAGATCAGTGACGCCAAGTCGGGCCTCGCTGACCTCGAGGCCCATGCGCGCAAACGTAGGCAGTGACGCATCGAGCAATCGCCCCCGGACGACGCCGGCGACGCCGCAACGATCCAGGCGCGGGGTCAGTAATCGTTGGTCAATTCTGATGAACACGTTGCTCATCGTGCCACAGATGAGTGCGTCGTCGGCATCGCGAAGCAGACCTTCGTGCGGCAACGGCCCGGTCCACTCGGCCCGAGCCAGCACCTGCGGCAGACGATTGAGATGCTTGACGCCCGCGAGCTCTGGCAGGCTCGGCATCCGGACTTTGCACAGGCGTACGCTGCGGGGAAAGGCCTCGGATGAAGTCGGATCACCGGGTTGAAAAAGCGTCACCCGACGCGGACTCGGCGCCGTTGGCGGACGGTCACCGCGCGGACCACTGCCCCGGGTGACAACGACCTTGAACACACCCGAGGCCGCACCAGCAAGCGTCTCGAGCTCTGCGCGCAGCGTCGTCGGAAGCCCATCGTCGACAGGAATGCCCATGCGGCTGCAGTCGCGCAGCAGCGTGTTCATGTGGTCAGACCACAGCCAGGGATGACCTGCGTCCACGCGCACTGTTCGAAACACGCCGTCCCCGTAGGAAAATCCGCGGTCCATCACGGGCACGGATTCACCGGGTACACCATCGATCAGGCTGCGTGAGGCCTCAGCAGCCATTAGTGTCCCGAACCCGAAGTTCGCAGCACTGTGAGCTTGACTGCGGTTCGGACACAAGGCGCGCCGA
>REEU01000238.1 GCA_007694905.1 Gammaproteobacteria bacterium
GGGCTGAAATCCTTGAACCGCGACCAGCGCAGCCGATCCTGCCCCTTGGAGAAGACCGGGTCCTCGATGGCCCCGCCCAGCCGTGCGGCCTTGCGCTCGCGCAGGGTGTGCAGCTCATCAAGGCGCTTGATGAAGAGCAGGTAGGTCAGCTGCTCGATGACAGACAGGGGGTTGGAGATACCCCCGGACCACATCGTGTTCCAGATGCGGTCAACCCGGGATTTGAGGTCGCCAGTGATCATTTTGCGGACATCTCCAAAAGTATCCCATCAGCAAGTTCGCCATACAGCGAGGTCAGTCTCACACGGTTGTCCCTGAGACTGGCGGTCGCGGCAAATGATAGTAAAAAGACAGTCTCTGAGTTCATGGTCTCACCCGCCGACCCGCTCGTACTCCCCACCGAGGTACTCCTCCGGGGCTTCGGCAACCAGCACCCGCTTGCCCATGGCGCGTTCGACCAGCGCGACCAGACGACGGCGACGGTCCTCGAGGAATTCGTCGAATGCATCGGCGCGCAGGAGTCCAGGGGCCGCGGCATGACTTTCCAGTAGCCTATCCATGTCCGAATCGGTCAGCTGGACCTGCTTCTCGCCCTGGATGCGGGGCAGATACGCCGAGGGCGCGTCGCCACCGATCTTGCGATTGGCCTTGTACGATATCGGCGTCTTGTTGAGGATGCTGTCGTAGCGGTCCCGGGGGATGCCCTGGCGCTCACACCATTCCCTGGGAAAGATGTGGTGGATATCCAGCGCCACTTCCTCGGCATCGAGTTCCCGGATGGTGGCCTTCCAGAACCAGTCCTGCGACCCCTCGCGCAGCACAAGAATGTTGATGCCCTTGTAGGCGGCACTCAGCCGGGATCGCAGCGTGTCGAGCCTTTCGGGCTGGAAGCTCGCGTCGCGCACAGTTCGCGGCAGGGCCTCGTCGTCCTCGAACCAGCGCAGCAGCTCCTCGAAATCGTTGGCCATGCGGGTCTCCACGGCGCCGCCGTAGAGTTCACCGAGCACCCCGCTCCAGTACCAGCGTGCGAGCTTGTCGTAGATGCGCGGTTCGAGCCAGCGCTCACCCAGGCGCGCAAGTACCGCGGCCAGCGGTACGAGCTGCGTACTGTAGGGCAGTTCGCGGCGGCTGTAGAAGCACTCCTTGCGAAGGAACCGTCCCGCCTGCCGGAAGCCCGCCTCCAGCGGGTCGGCCCACTGCTGCCAGGCCGACAGCGGCAGCTGCAGCACATCGGCACGCTTGGCGCTGACCGGGCGGACCTGTTTTCCGGACTTTCCCTCCGCGAGATCGGCCTGGCGCAGCTCGTGGGTGTGCAGCAGGCTGATCGCCTGGAGGAATTCCGTGGCTTCGGTGCCCTTGAGCAGCGGATCCTGCTCGATCCGCGCCTTGCGCGACGCCACGCTGCGTACCGTCGAGCCATACCAGTCGTCGCGCAGGTTGTAGCCGTCGGCGGCATAACTGGCGGTGATCAGCTCGAACACCGAGAGCTGCACCCCGCCGGTGTTGACCTTCTCGAAGACCAGACAGACGGCTTCCTTGCTGGTTTCCTTTTTCAGCAGGATGACCGGGAGCTGGTAGTTTCTGAAGGGCGCGAGCACCTCTCCGCGGAAGCTCATGTAGGTGGCGAAGTGCTCGGGGGCGACCCGGTGCAGGGTGGCCTCCCAATCATCGGAACTCATTACCTGGTGGCAGGGGAAATACAGCTGCTGGCATTCCAGCTCGCGGGTGGAGAGGTCGAGATCGATATCCCGACCGAAGTTCGTGCGCCGCTGGCGGTTCTCGTCGACCGCGACCACCGCCTCGTCGAGCGCATGCGGCATCTCGACGGCCTTGCGGATATCGAAATAGTAATGGCGCTGGATCTGCTTGCCCTTGGCGGTGCGGGTCTGCACCGGGGTGTCCAGCCCCAGCGCCTGGGTCAGCGTCGTGAGGCGCTGCTGGCCGTCCAGGATGAGTTTCTCCGGCGGCTGGCCTTTTGGGATCCGCCCTTCCAGACCCTCGACCGGTCGCGTCTCGAAGCGCACCTCGCCGCCGGCCTCCAGCAGCATGACCGCGCCAATGGGGAAGGATCTGGCAATACTCACCAGCAGGTCGCGGATGTGGTCGTCATCCCACACCCAGCCCCGCTGGAAGTCCGGAAGCTGGATCTTGCCCTCGCGGATTTCCCGGAGAAGGTCTGCCAGGGAGGCTTTGGTGCTGTCGAATGTGGTCATGAAAGAAGGCCTGTATTGACGAAGCCCGTCATGTGCCCTGCGCCAACACGGCGTCGGGCTTGAGCTGCACGATCTGCTGGTACTGCGGCCGCCGCGCCCGACGATCGATATCCAGCTCCGGGCGCACGAGCGACTGATATTGCACCTCCAGCGCCTCGCTCTGTTGGATGGACTGGGTCACCTCACATACCAACGCCTGTGTATTTTCCGCCACTAGAGACCCGGGCCGCGGTATATGAAAACACGACGACCGCGCCGCGTGACGGTCGCAGCGTTGCCGCCGACAACGGGTACGCGGGTACGCAATGCCACCAGCCGCGTCCAGGCCGAGCATCCCCGGCCGCTCCTCGTTTTGTCGGTTCTTCTGCGGTGGCTTAATCATATGGGATCGACCCGTCCGGATTACGCTGGGGCATAGGGAGGCCATCGCGCGAAAACATCCCCGCGATCGCAGTTGTGACTGGGTCATCGGAACTTATCGTTTCGTTATCACCCAACAACTGCTGTAACCGCTCCACATCGTATGTTGTGTCACCCATCGGCCACAGTGCAGATCGGGCGAGACGCCGTTTCTCCGCCATCAAGCTATGCAGCAGGCAGTCGAAGGATTTGTGTAAATAGCCGGGATGGATGGCCATCGGGATGTGGACGGTGACCGACCGAGATTGCCCAATCCGGTGTACACGATCATTACATTGCTCTTCGACCGCCGGATTCCACCATCGGGAAAGGTGAATCACATGGGTGGCTGCCGTGAGGGTCAAGCCGATGCCGGCGGCCTTCGGGCCTAGAACGAGGATATCGAAGCCGGCATCTTGGGATAGGTTTTCCTGAAATCTGCTTACTATTTTCTGGCGCTGTGCAATCGGTGTCTGGCCGTTGATTAGGTCGACGCTCGCAAGGCCGAACTCTCTTTTAACCAGCTCGATGAATCGGTACTGCATCTGGCGATGCTCGATGAACACGAGCGCTCGTTCGCGCTGTGTGTGGATGTGCCGCAGTACTTCGAGACTAGCTTGGAGCCTTGCGGACATCGCTACATACTCTTGGTCACTCACAGAAGCAGCGGATTGGGGATGTACAGAGACAGAACGGATATGGTGGAGCATTTTCAGGGCGCTACCACGAGTTCCGGCCATAAGCTTGCCGCGTGCCTTCTCGTATTCGTCCGACTGGATCGGCGGCATCAACCTTGGATGAAGCCGTCTTGTCTTGGGAGGCAGATCCCTGGCGACGGCCTCCTTGAGCCGCCTGAGCGCGACCGGTGGCAGATTATCCCGAGGGTTGAACATCAGGGCGAAGAGCTCCTGCATATTGTCTGACCCGGCCTCCCCGTACCGCGCACGAAACGCCGGGAGCGTATCCAGCCGACCAGGGTTTAATTGGTCCATCACCGCCCAGAGATCGACCGTGCTGTTTTCGATCGGTGTTCCGGTCAGCCCTATCCGAAAATCCGCGTTCACTACTGCAGCGGCATGAGCGCGCAAGCTCCCAGGATTTTTGAGCGCTTGGATCTCATCAAAAACCGCTGTCGAGAACGGAATCTTTCCCAGCGAGTGCTGGTAGTTGGTAAGCGTCGTGTACGTGGTTAATACCCAGTACCGATGGCCGCGTCCATCAGAGATTGATTCATGAAGATCACTAAAATCCAGGATAGGATTACCGCTCTGCGTGTCATAGCCACGTTGCCCCGCAGGTTTGCGCGCACCGATCCCGCTACCGTACAGTCGAACAACATTTCCGAGACCGGGAGGATTCAGGTGTTTGTCAACCTCATGTTCCCAGTTCTCTAGCAGCGAGGTTGGCGCCACGATCAAAACCGGGCCACCCCGCGCAGGCTGACGCGCTGACCAATGTTCCTTGACCCACGCGAGGAAAGCGATGGCTTGCAGTGTCTTACCCAAGCCCTGTTCGTCGGCGTTAAGTATCCCCGGTAAACCCGCTTGCCAGGCCTCCAACATCCATTTAAAGCTATCGATCTGATGTTGCTTGAGTTCAGTGCGAATTACGCTCGGCAGCGCACAGGGAACCATCGCGACTCGCGGTTGGATTTCCGAACGATAGCCTAACGTCTGACCCAGATTACTCTTGTGATCCAATATGATCGGGCCACCGGGCTGTTCGCCATCTGTGTCTGGCTTCTCGTTGCCTTCTGAGGCGCCGCCCGTGGGCTCAAGCTGAAGAAGGCGCTGGACGAGGGCCGCACGACTCGCTTCGGTAGTCGGAACAGCCTGCCCTTGATACTCAATCGCATCTGCACCCGTTTTGCGCGCCGAATCGATTTTCGCAATAAGGCTGCGG
Source organism: Gammaproteobacteria bacterium (assembly GCA_007694905.1). Classification (GTDB taxonomy): domain Bacteria; phylum Pseudomonadota; class Gammaproteobacteria; order Pseudomonadales; family Azotimanducaceae; genus SLTB01. Next base: position 4,515 of record REEU01000238.1, read on the forward strand.
ATCTCTTCAGCTGGCAGCGCTTGGAGAGTATGTATCACCGTCTCGGGGAAAACCTCAGGAAGCCAGGTTGTCGTAGATTCTCTGATGTCGAATGACGGCGCCTCATAAACCTTCACCCCGATCACCCTATTGGAATACTCCCTCGTCTCAACAAAGACTGGGCCGGCGACCTCTTCAATGATTTCTTCCTCACCTGCGGGGGCCAGACCTTCGAGCTTGCCAGTTTGCCGCAGGACCTCGGTGTACGCCTCAGTGATCGCATGGCGCGGATTGCGGATAAACGCTGCACGCTGACTGCGATCAGGATTGCTCTTCATTCCCGCCATGACGCGAAGCGCCGGTTCAGCCGCCGGGTCCACCACGAGATACGACTGGCCGCCGAGCCTATAGGCGGGGCGTGCACCACGCGAAAAGACGAGATCCTGAAACACCGCCAATGGCGCCGACGACAACTCGGCCGCATCCTCGCTGATAGGCTCCCCGCCGAGATCGATACCGTCGATACTGTCAGAAGAGAACGGGATGATGTCGAACCGGTCGTCGTCTTTTGGGCTGATCGAAAACGCATCCGCGAGTTTAACTTCTAGTCCATCCAGGAAATCCGACAAAGCCACTCGAGCGCGAGGATCCTTACGATCCATATCGACACCAGGATCCAACGCCCTCCGAAACGCAGCCAATGACGCCCAATGGTCACCGAGTTCACTGTCGCTACTGAAGCCATCTGCGATGTTGAGCGTATCCAGCATCCATCGCGGAATACGACGCAGCCCGCCCGCCTGCTTACCAGATGTCTGCAGAATGGCGCCCGTCCGTTGCACTAATTCGCGACGGCCAGACCGGACCCATTCATAGTCAAGGCGGAAATCAGGGCTGCCAAGCAGACCCGTCACATCGGTACGCAGAGTGAGATCCACCAGTGGCGGGAGCCCAAGCGCGCTAGCAGTCTCGGCTGCCAGCATGCTCAACGTCCTGTGCGTCATCCTAATCCGGTTCGGCGCGATCTCGACCTCGTCGCCCACCTCCTCTGCGGATGCTCTGAGATCGGCTAGCGCGAAGTCCAGTGTACGGTTTTCTTCCAGCTCTCCGCGCGGATCTCTTGAGAGCAGTCGATCGACGAGTGACTGCCGAGATTCGAAGGCCAGAGTGACGCAGTCCTCGTCAAAAGAAAGGCGGATGGTCATTCATCGTCTCCTGGCTCTGGCCTCAGCGTCCCCCAAAGCGTTCTGGTCTGCGACGGGGTGCTCGAATACGGCTATAAGGCCTCTTCCTCAGACTATATGGTACATCCGCATTTATCATGTCCCGTACCCATCGACTCCATAACTCGATACTGTGATGCGCTTTAGACTCTCGGGACGCCAAGCGGATTTCCTCACAGTCATACCCTCCCTGAAACAGCCTGGGTGCCATCGGATCTTTCGCATCAAAAACGTGGGTTTTATAGCTGTGGCACCCGTCCACCATGATCTTGTTTCCCACCTTCATGATCAGCAAAGAGGTATTTTGGCGTGCACACTGCCAACCGAACCGATCCTCGGTATTGCTCGCCTCCTGGCGGATGAGGTGACGCCTAGCGTAGTTCAGCGCCTCAGTGGAAAACGCAACCCAAGCCTGCTCGATTAAGCCTTCTTCGTACAATCTCAACCAGAAATCACGTCGAGGTCGCCACATATTGTCGGATTGCGCGGCGTCTACAACACCCGTGAAGAAACGCATATCCGCACGAGTCAACCACCGGTGAACGACGTCCATATAGTCATTGGAGACAGCGTTCCATACGTCATTGGAGCGTATCCGCGGATCGCCGTACATTTCGACAAGGGTTTCTACCAAGTAAGACCTGAGCTCGTCAGGCGGCGGGGCCTTTATCCACGGAAAAACGAGCGCCTCGATTGCCCGCGCAGCGCCTGTGTGTCTGGCGTTCTGGCCAGGGGGGCGTAGCCAGTTCACAAACCACTCAACGCGCTCCAAATCCGTGAGGCTGGGGGCCACAAGCTTTGTCACCTCAAGATGGGCATGATCCATAAACCCGTTGGAATGCGGCGTCCGAAGGCCGACCGCCGAAAGTTCACGGTACGGCGCTGACATTTTCGCCATGCGGATGGCAAGCCGGCGTGGCCCATCCGTAGGTTTGAGCAGCTCCGGTAGCTGACCAAGAAGCGATCGATCGCTCGGCGCCATGCGTCCAACCGCGCGTGAAAGTGTCTTGGACAGGACGCGCGTATGTTCTGCCCCCGGTTCGAAGCTCTCGATATGGATCGCGAGCATGCCAGAGAGAAATGTTTTGGATGTGGAAACATCCAGCTCAGCAACAAGGAACGCGCGGGTTTCCGCGAGATCAGGTCGAGCATTCCGTTCCCGATCGAACACTGCTCTGGCAGCAGAAAGCACAAAGGCGAGGCGCACATCTCGCCAATTATCCTGCTCAATAGTCTCTCGCAAGAGTCTGGCGAGTTTTTCCCTGTCGCTAGCGTTGGTTTGCGGCACGACCGTCGGCCACCTGTCTCTCACCTTTTTCACTGCGGCACTCAGGTATCTGAGTTCGGGAAGGGCCGGCGGCTTATGCCCTGCCGCTGTCTTGAGGGCCGTATCTAGCGTCATAGGCCGTCTCCAGTCGGCGTTAACCGCTCGAGCCGTCGCGTGACCTCACGGACCTCCTCTATGGTACTCGGTGCATACATAATAATTCGCAGATCAATTCGACGGTTCGCGGCTTTGCCCTCCACTGTTTCGTTGCTCATGATCGGCCGCATTTCGCCGTATCCGGAGACCGACATGACCGGTTGGCCGCGGAGATTGAGGTGCTGCAAAATCGAACGGTCGTCGTTCCACATGACTTCGAGTGTTGTATTCGCTCTCGCTGTCGACAGATGCAGATTGTTTAGGTCTGGGCCATCCGAATCGGTATGGCCCTCGATCTGGACAGCTTCAATCAGGGCCTGCCCGCTACCACAGTCAGGCCCACGAACTGCCCGGACACCCAGCGTGAAACACACCAAGATGTCATCCAGGAGTCGCCCCATGGCTTCCACGATCTCGCGTGGTCGGCGTTCCAACTGGCTCGATCCGCTCGCAAACAGCCCTTCGCCTTGGAATCGTAGGGCATCCTGCTCTGGGCTGATGACGACTTCCAAATCGGGGAATTCCAGTTTCAGACGATCTCGCAGCTCAAAGAGAATCTCCCGACGCTGCTCGATCGCTTCGCTTAGGTAAGCTTCAAGCGGGTTAGCCTGTTGCAACTGTGCCAGCTCCGCCACCAGTCGATCATATTTCTCTCGAGAAACACTGTCTTCGGTACGCAGTTGCGTCGCGAAAAAGGCCAGCATAATCATAATGATCAGTAGAAAACTAATCGTGAGATCAGTCATCGTGACGAATACCGACTCTTCATCCTCCGGCGCATGTGCGCGATTGAGTAATTGATGTCGCACGATTAGCGCCTGGACTGCGGTATGAATTTCTCAGCCTGGTCGACCACCTGGCGAAGAGTATCCACACCTTGAGTAAGTGTTTCGTTCATTTCTCCCACATGCCCGTGTAGATTTCTAATCGTGGTGTCAACTGTTGATGTATAAAGGGAAAACGCTTTACCCAACTTGTCATCCAACGTATCCACCTGATCACGCTGCGTCTCCATTTTAGTGAGCAGCTGGCGAAGACTCAGCAGCACCGCTTGTAGTGCCTGCTGCTCTGCCTCCAAAGCCTGATATGCGGCACCCAGCACCCGGGCCGCCTGTTCTGCGACCTCGCGCGAGCTTCGCGTCACTGTATCCGACGCCGCCTGAGTGCTCTTGGAGAGTGAAGACACGGCGCTCTCGATACGCTCGACGCTCGCGCGGATGGGCTCGCTGGCCGCCCGAAGATTGCCAGACGCGCTCGACAGACTCTCCGCTGCGTGGCGAGAGGCTTCTCCACCGACGCGGATGTTGCCCGCGGCTGCAGCGATCTGGCCAGAACCCTCCCGTAGGCTGACCGTCATCTCATTGAACTGACTCACCAACGCATCGAGGGGCGCGATTAGGTCTGTACGTAGCTTCTCTGCAAATTGTCCTGAGGTCTCGAGCATGGTGGAGCCGCTGCGCGTCACCTGGTCGACTACCTGATGGCCTGCCATCGAAATTGCGTCTTGTGCCTCGGCACCCACGGCCTCCATCCGACCCTTGAAAGCAGCGGCTCCGCTATCGGCAGCTGCATCGAGTTGTTCCCTGAAAACGCCCGCCGCATCGCGCATCGTATCAGCCGCCTGTTGCAGCGCGACCGTTCCCTCCGCAGTATTCGTTCGAATACCCTCGAGCGTGGTACTCATGATGGAAAGCAGCTTTTCCGCACCAGCATTGAGCGTACCGTCTGTGCGCTCTGCGGCTACCGAGAGCCTGGAGGTCAGTTCTTCTGCGGCGCCGGCGAGTTTAGCGATAGAGCCCTCCATTTCCTGACCCATTTGTCCGGCGCTGCGGTCCATCCTGTCAGCTAGACTTGCTATTTTCTCACCTGCTGCTGACAGCTGGCTGCTCGCCTCTGAGAGTGCTCGACCTACATCCTCTGAAAAACGCGACGATAGGTCCTCAACCATCTGGCCCACACCGTCGGTTCCGACTTTCCCAACTCTGTCGATCAACGGCGCGATCGCCGCGCCTATGGAGGTAGCAATGGTCTCGGGGACTTCCTTGCGCAATGGCTCGCCCAAGCGCTCGACCATCTCCATACCAATACGCTTGAAGCTGTCTTCCTGGCCCCGGGCAATGACCAGCTGTCGCATCGCGACGTCTTCGAGGCTGATAAAGCTGAGTCGTGTCTCGAGCAGCCCGCAAAGCGAATGGATTTCGCCCTCGGTTCTCGCGGAGTACACACGGAGAATTATCGTAAAGACGATCGACGAGAAAAGCCCCGTTAGCGACATGATGAACTTTGCAGAGGCCGCGCCAAGTAGATCGGAAAGCGCATCGCGCGTCTGGTCGGGGGTTGCGCCGGGCGGGATATTAACTGCTTGCAGTGCGGCAATAAGCCCCAAGAACGTCAGAAGTAATCCGACCGCAACAAACAGGCCGGGGGCATAACGTGCGAACTTCGGTCCGTATCGCAGACTCTCAATGTTGAAAAATGCGGCGGGTCGGACACTGTTGCGTAATACTGTGGTACCGGCGGTCTCATCTAGCACCAGTGTTTTCCGGTACTCTTGCCATGCCGTTGCGAGGGACGCGTAGGCTTTTTTGTCACTAACGTTCTGGACTGCGGCGTCGATGGCTGGCGTCTGGAAAGTAAATTCCGCTTCGTCGCTCGTCTGAGCGATACGTCCATGGAGCCACTGCAGCGCGGAGCGCTCGCGTCGCGTGAGCTCAACAAACACCCCAATAGAGATGACGAGCACCACAAGAATGGCTAGGGAGACAAGCCCGGGAATTGCGTCGTTGACGAGTAACCTGGCGAGGAAAAATATCCCTTGGGAAATTCCTGAACCGAGAGCTTCCCAAGCTGGCTGAATGCCATCGACGCTCTGGATGGACTCACTGATCACAACAGGCTCCTAAAATTCAAAATTCAACCGGTCCACCACGGACCGCTACGGCCACCGCTGGCCCCCAAGTCAACCTGATCAATCGTCTCGACTATGAAACCCTCTGGGGCTTTATTGACCGCTTCGAACCTAAATGCAGAAATGATCCATACTCGTTGCCGATGTCTGCGTTGGCGGCCTTGTCAGAGGCCCCCTTAGGGGCGCCTTCCAGCGGGAATGGGCTGGCAGCGAGGAACCCGAGAGCGAAATTCGGAAGCCTCCAAAGATACGCCGCATCACGTTCCCCTAAAGCAGCCAGCTGCGCTTCGAAGTCGCGCTCCTCTAGCCCCCCCAGCCAATCCATCAACCCGCGGCGTACAGGCTCCCAATCCGCTCTTCATCATGATCTCCAAGTTACCTATGCGACCCGCGGCCTGTTGCCGCATGTAGATTTGGTAAAAAACGGGTATTCACTTATTTATCAATGAGACTCTGAGTGGATCTTGCTATAGCGATCTCCCGCGCCCCAAACCCGCTGTAATCCCGCGGCGTGCACGTGAGCACGA
>REEU01000240.1 GCA_007694905.1 Gammaproteobacteria bacterium
TGGCGCGGCGCAATGGCCTCGAGCCCGCTGCCGAGGCCGACCTCGTCCGGCAGCTGGCCGGCGTGCCCGCGTTGCTGGAAAAAATCCTCGAGATGGACACGGCCATCGAGCTGCTCGCCGAGCGCTTCGTCGACAAGCAGCACGCCTTGTTTCTCGGCCGCGGCATCCAGTTCCCGGTGGCGCTGGAAGGCGCGCTGAAGCTGAAGGAAATCTCCTACATCCATGCCGAGGCCTACCCGGCCGGCGAGCTCAAGCACGGGCCGCTGGCGCTGGTCGACGCGGAGATGCCGGTGATCGTGGTGGCGCCGAACAACGAGCTGCTCGAGAAGCTGAAGGCGAATATGCAGGAAGTCCGCGCCCGCGGCGGCGAACTGTTCGTGTTCGCCGATCCGCGCGCCCGGGTCGAGAATGGCCCGGGCGTCACCGTGCTGGAGATGCCCGAGCACGTCGAGGACTTCCAGGCGCCGATTGCCTACACGGTGCCGCTGCAGCTGCTCGCCTACCACGTTGCAGTGCTCAAGGGCACGGACGTGGATCAGCCGCGGAACCTGGCGAAGTCGGTGACGGTGGAGTGACCTGAACCAGGGTCAGACTGATTGTTCTCGACAAAAATAGTCGCAAACAGGTCATTAAAGTCGAAAACTCGCCCAAGCGTGTTGATTTGCGCCGAAAACTGACCCGAGACTTGCACAGCGAATTGACCCAGGCGCGGGAGCGGTCGGATGCCGCTATGCCGAGTCGCTCCCAAGAACGCCACGCCAATTGTCTTTGGTCATCCTGCTCGCCCAGAGCAGATGCGGAGTTCGGGTGGGTCAAGATTGATTGCAAATCCTAGGCCCAGGCGGGTCAGTTCTGGATGCAAATCAACACCAAGCGTTTTCTCGAGCTGCGTGGCGGCCACAACACCGGCTTCATCGACAGCGGAAGAGACTACTTCGAGGGCCTGGAAACCTTCCTGGGGAAACTTGGCCTCTAGCCTGGCGGCGGGCGCGCCATTTCGCTTGCGCGTCCACTTCGTGATATGGATTACGCGTGACTGACTCGGCAGCACTGAACGGGGTGATCGAGGCCTTCCTCGAAGAGCGCATCGATTTCGCGCGCTTCCGGGAGCTGGTCGAGGTGCAGCTCGAGAGTGATCCGGAGTCTGCCCGGGAGGCGCAGGGGCGGATCAATTTTCTCAGGGATTCCGGGCAATTGTCGGTGGGGCTCCACTCCCTAATCAGCGGGGTGCTCGAGCGCAGCTCGAAGGGCGACGTCACCGCGCCGATCGAGGAGCCCTGCGTAGCGGGAGCAGGGCAGTCCGATGCGCGCGACGCGGCGTCCGAGGCCGCTCCGGGCTCCGGCCAGGGCGCCAGCCAAGGCTCCGGCCAGGGCCCGAACCCGCCGCCGACGCTCACGAATCGTGTCCAACAACCCCCAACACCCGCCGAACCGCCGACCGCAGGTACGGTCCTGGCCGGGCGCTACCGGCTGGACGCATTGCTGGATCGCGGCGGCATGGGGCTCGTGTATCGTGCCACGGATCTTGGCCGCGGCGAGCCCGGCGCGCCGAGCGCTCAGGTAGGCCTGAAGTTGGCCAACCCGGGATACAAAGGCCACGATGCCATGCGGGCGCTCGAACGCGAGGCCTCGCTGCTGGTCGAGCTGGATCACCCCGGCGTGGTCCGGATGCTGGGCTTCGAGCACGATGGCGAGCATTCTTTCCTGGTCATGGAGTTGCTGGAGGGGGAACGGCTCAGGAACCGGCTGCTCCGCAGCGGGACGACAGGATTACCCGCGGCCGAGACCGAACGCATCGTCCGCGAGCTGGGCGAGATACTCGCTTACCTTCATGGGCGCGGCGTCGTCCACCGCGATGTGAAACCCGCCAATGTCTTCATCAGGGCCTCCGGCGGGCTCTGCCTCGTCGATTTCGGCCTGGCCGCGCGGACTGGGATTGCAGGCGATCCGGACGACGGCGGCCCGCGGGCCGGCACGCCCCTGTACAGCAGCCCCGAGTTGCTGGCCGGGGGGCCGCCTGACCCCCGCGATGATGTCTACAGCCTGGCCTGCGTGGCATATGAACTGCTGACCGGCGTACCGCCTTGGGAGGACCTGCCGTCGGACCCTGCCCGCCGCAGAAAGCTCCGCCTGGACCGGCCAGCCGGATTACCCAAGGAGCGCTGGAAGGCACTGCGCGGCGCACTCTCGTTCAGCGCGAAGGATCGGCCTGCGGACGCCGAGGCGTTTCTGCAAGTGTATTTCCCGCCGGCCCGTTGGCGTGGGGCGCTGCCATGGGCGGCAGGCGTGGCCGCCGCCGCCGTGGTCATCGCCGCCGTACTCTACGAACTCGGTCCCAGCCTTGCGCCCTCCCGGCCTGAAGTGGCACCACCCGCTGTGACCCCCCAAGTGACAGAAATGGAAGCGCCGCCGGCGGCCGATCCGGTCGCGGATTCCGCGGGGGTTCCCGAAGCCGTGGAACCGGACGCCGAGCCAACGCCCGAGTCCGAGCCCGAGCCCGAGCCCGAGCTAACGCCCGAGCTAACGCCCGAGCCCGTCAGTCCGCGAGCCTTCGCGCTTGGCGCCAGCCAGTACCGGATCAGCAAATCCGGAGGGGCGCTGCGACTTGAATTGCGCAGGCCTGCGGGCTACCGCGGGCCGCTGAGCGTGTTCTGGCGAACGGTGGACCAGACAGCGCGGGACGGATACGACTTCATGGGCAGCCCCGCGTGGCAGCGGGCCCAGGCGCCGGCCGGCGCGCCGTCGCTGGTGATTTTCATACCGATCGTCAATGACTATGTGCCTGGCCCCGACGTCACGTTCCGCGTCGAGCTCAGCCGGTCGCCGGACGGGCCTTCGCTGGGCGCGCCGGCGAGCGCCGAGGTCACGATCGTCGACGACGACTGAGGCGTCGGACCGGCCCCCGCTAGATCCGTAAGTCCAGCGCTCTCGATGGGCTGTGCCGACTCGGCCACCACGTTCCGCCAGTGCTCCGGCGCGGGCCGAGTATAGACCGTATAAAGCACCTGTTCGCTGGCTGGTGCCCGTTCCTCGCCGACGCCGGCACCTGCTGTTGGGCGCAAACACCCCGTGGAAACGGTTCAGATGGACTCTCGGTGATGGCATCCTCGCCGTGACGCAGCGATAGCGCCCGCCAATCAATCGTCCTTGCGGAACAGCGAGGCGAGGTCGGCGAAGGGCGTGTGCGTCGAGCTCGGGCCGTCGCCCGGGCGTGTCGTGAGCGAACCGTGCTGCTCGAGCTGGCGCTGGTGCTCGTTGTCGTGGCAGTACACGCAGAGCAGTTCCCAGTTGCTGCCGTCGGCCGGATTGTTGTCGTGGTTGTGGTCCTTGTGATGGACCGTCAGCTCGTGGACGTTGCCGTGGTTGAACTCGCGCGTGCAGCGGCCGCAGATCCACGGGTACATCTTGAGCGCCCGGCCGCGGTAGCTGTTGGCGCGCTCGTCCCGGGCGCGCCGCGCGTCAGCGACGACCTTGTCGAGGCGGGCGAGGTCGGGGGCGTCTTTCTTCACTGGCATGGTCGGGCCCGGTTGCCGTCGTTCGTTCAGATCTCGCCGTGTCGCGCGATCTGGTAATGACAGTGGCACAGCTACAAGTTTGTCGCAACGCGCGCCGTGCTGTATACGGTCCACACTCCTGGCAATTTCCGCGCCGGCCGCAAGTTTCGCGACAGACTCGATTGCTAGCCTGGAGTCCGTTGACGATCAACCGTCGAGCAACCAGCCATGCTGCATCGCGTCCTGCCGCTTGCCGCTTTCAATATTTGTATCTGTCTCGCTTCCGGCGCATGCCCAAGCGCAATCAGCCATGGCAATCGCGCCCAGCTAAAGGAACAGAACGGCATGAAACGGATCATTCGGCTTTTCATAGGGGTGCTGGTCATCTGCGCATCATCTGCTGCGATGGCGCAAAGCGCAGATGGTGGGATGCGCATTACAGTAGTCAGTATGGAGACACAGCGACCTCTCGAGGGCGTGACTGTGACAGTGACCGACCGCGAAGGTAACGTCATTACCGGGCGCACGGAGGCCAGCGGAACTGTCGAATTGAGTGACCTCAACACGGGGCTCTATGCGGTCACGGCAGATGGCCCTGGCTTGGTTGCAGTACGGGAACCCAGCGTGCGCGTAGTCGGCCGCAAGGTGACTCCGCTAAAATTCGAGATGCTCGCCCGCAAGGAGGTGATCGAGGCAATCGCGCTCGCGGACGTCGTAGTTCTAGGCCGCGCGCAAACTGCCGATCCACATGGGGCGGTGAGCAACTCCTTGCTGAACCGAGAGGAACTGCGCAGTGCCGTCGGCGCAGGTGGTGACGTCATGCGAGCGCTTGACGGCCTGCCGGGGCTGATATCCGATGGCGAATTCGCGAGCTTCTCCGTGCGCGGCCGTGGACCCCGAGACAACCTGATTCTGGTTGACGGTGTGCCCTTTGACCGCGTGGTTCACTTCGACCAGACACTCGGCGAGGACGAGGACATCGGTGGCGGCGGTCGGTACTCGATCTTCGCGCCGAATTCCATCGCGAGTGCGGAATTCTCGCCCGGCGGCTGGAGCGCTGCGTACGGAGGGCGCTCGGGCTCCCTGCTGAAGCTCGACGTCGCTGGCGGCAGCCCGACGCCCAGCGCCAGTCTGCGGGTGGACATCGCAGGGCTCGAATTCGCCTACGATGGACCCAGCGGCCTGCATGATGATACGACCGTCTTCTTCACTGCCCGCCAGTTCGATTTCGGCCGCGTTTTCGACCTAATCGACGAGAAGGACATCGGCCAGCCGGAGCTCACCGATATCGTCCTGAAGACGGCGACTTCGCTCGATCCAGCCAACACGATCGAGTTCCTCGGCATTTACGCGCCGGAGAAATACACCAGGGACATCTTCAACGTCCTCGAGTCTCCGAACTTCGAGGACGTGTCGCTGATCGACACCGAGCAGGACCTGTACCTGGCGGCGCTGGCCTGGCGCCGCCTGGTCGGAATGAGCGGTGAATGGACGAATCGCCTTTACGTCCGCGCGAACGACAAGACCACGTCGGAAGGCGAGGCTTACCCGGATCTTGTGCCGGAGGGCACGCCGGCCCCGGACATCCCGGTGCGCGACCGCTTGATCACCGTCACCGAGAAGGAAACCGAGATCGGCTGGCGCAGCGACTATGTGACTCGCAACCGTTTCGGCCGGGGATCGGCCGGGCTGCATGCCTGGCAGACCGACGTTGATTATTCGGCTTTCCTTAGAGAAGAATGGGATCGCTTCGTCTTTCGTACGACTGACCCGCGTCCACCCGGCCAGCAATACATTACGTTGACACCGGATCACATCAATTCGGTTTATGAGGCGACGGAGATCACCTATGCCGCCTACGGCGAGCAGGTGTTCGAGTTCGCTCAATGGGATCTGAGAGCGGGGCTTCGTTACGATCGCGATGGCTTTGCGGACGAAGCACTCGTCTCCCCGCGGCTTGCGGCGAACTGGCGCCCCGAGCCGGGCATGCGAGTGTCGGCAACCGCGGGCGTGTTCTATCAGTCGCCGCGCTTCCTGGTCCGCGCCGCCAACCCCGAGAACTTCGCTATCAAAAATGAGCGAATCACTCACGTGAGTGTCGGCGTCGAGCGGTCCTTCAGCCCGAACTGGTCGCTGCTCGTCGAGCCGTACTATCAGTGGCTGGATAATGTCGTCGTCGAGCAGGAACGCACCAGTGGCCGGGTCACCAACGACGGAGAGGGGACGAACCTCGGCCTGGACGTCGTTCTGTCACGGCGCTTCAGGGATGGCTGGTTCGGGAATGTCGTCTACGCCTATAACGATGCCCGGATCGACGACAACGACGGCTTGGGGAAGTATGACGCCGATTTCAACCGCAGGCACTTCTTCTCCATCGGCGGCAGCTGGGAGATCAGCGAACGCTGGAAAGTGGGTGCGCGCTGGAAATGGGCGACCGGGCGACCCACAGACGCCTTCATCATCAATGAAGACGTGCTGGGGCCAGGACAGCCGCTGCGCTACTCGAAGGAACTGACACAGAAGAACGCGCTGCGGCTTGATAACACGCACTCGCTCAATATCCGGGTCGACTACCGGCGTACTCTTGGTCCTGTGGACCTTGTCGCGTTCCTGGACGTCATCAACGTCTATGGCGGCCCGGCCGATGGCTCGCAGGAATTCGACCCGCGGCGGGGCGTAATTGTCACAGACGGAGGGGAAGTGTTTCCCATTATTGGCCTGATATTCGAGCGCTCCTGGTGAGAAACCAGCGACGATTACTGAGATTGTCCATTGAGATTGCTCATCATTGAAGATAACCAGCGTCTCTGTCAGGCTGTCGCGGACAGCCTGGGCGCGCAAGGATTCGCTGTAGATACAGCGGCCTCGGCGTCCGAGGGGCTGCGGTTCTGGCGAGCGGCCGACTACGATGCCGTCGTGCTCGATCTCATGCTCCCGGACGACAGCGGCCTCAACGCGCTGAAGGAAATGCGTCACCGAGGTAACGCGACACCTGTGCTGATTCTCACCGCGCTAGATGCGATCGAGGATCGCGTGCGGGGTCTGGATTGCGGCGCGGACGACTATCTCGTCAAACCCTTCGCGATGCAGGAACTTATCGCTCGCCTGCGCGCGCTGTTGCGTCGTCCGGGCGGGGCATTGGGTCGCACGCTGACGCTCGGTAGCGTGAAGCTCGATACGTCCGCACGCATTGCCACTGTCGCGGAGACGCAGCTCGATCTGACACGCTCCGAACTGATCGTACTCGAAGCGCTGCTGCGCAATCAGGGACGTGTCACCTCGAAGGAGCGGCTTGCCGAATGCCTGTACAATTTCGAGCAGGATCGCAGCGCGAATTCGGTGGAGACGCAAGTGCACAGGTTGCGTAAGAAGCTCGCGGCCGCAGGCGCTGATATGTCGCTCCGGACTTTGCGCGGTCTGGGCTATCTTGCCTCCTGATCGCGACCCGACGCGTGCCCCATCCCTGCTTCGGGCACTGGTCGTTCGACTGACCCTCGTGGTCGTGCTGGCGCTGGCGGTCAGTTATCTGGAGTTGTACTTCGAGTTTCGCGAAGGGCTTTGGGATCTGGAAGGCCAGAGCATTGCCGTCCAGGTGCAAAACCTGCGTGCATCGATCGTGTCGGGGACGGGCCCACCGCGTCTCGAGTTGCCACGGTCCCTGCAAGAGTTCTACGCCCGGCCGGATGCGTTGAACGGTTATCAATTGCTGAGCGCGGATGGCACGGTGCTGGAGTCGGGCGGTTTCCCTGCGCCCTACCTGCCATTGCCGGTCACTCAAGGCGGGGGGCAGATCGTCATGCAGCGGGAAAATGATGCCTTGTCGGGCAACAGAATCATGGCTGCCACGCTCGAACTCGAAGACGTTAACGGCCCCTACTGGTTGCGTGTGCTGCGGAATCTCGAAGATGCCGAGAGCCTGGTCGCCCAGCTCCTGCTCAGCGCGTGGGGAGAGCTGTATTGGCAGATTGCCCTGCTGCTGATCGGGGTGGTCAGCGTTGTGGTCGTGACGGTGCGGTCATCGCTTCGCCCCTTGCGTGCCGTCTCGCGCCAGGCTTCGATGTTGTCGCTGTCTCGTTTGGACGAGCGATTGCATACGCAAAACCTTCCTCGGGAGCTCGTGCCGCTGGTTCAGGCAGTCAACGCCTCGCTCGATCGGCTCGAAGTGGACTATCGCGTGCAGAGGGAATTTACCGCGAACGCCGCGCATGAGCTGCGCACCCCGCTTGCGACGTTGCGAGCACGGCTCGAGGCCCGCTTGTCGGCGCAGGAGCTGGGCGATATTGCGTTGGAAATCGAACAACTCGCGCGGCTCGTCGAGCAATTGCTCTGTCTTGCGCGCCTCGAGTCGCAGGAGCAGTTCCAATACGCCGCGTTCGACGCTCATGCCGTTGCGTTGGAGGTGGCTCGGGAGCTGGCGCCTGTTGCGCTCGAATCAGAGCATTACGTGACCGCGGCCACGCCCGACGCTTCCGTGCCTGCGCACGGGAATGCAACACTGACGCGCCTCGTGTTTCGCAACCTGATCGAGAACGCGATTCAGTACACACCCGCAGGTACGTCGATCACGGTATCCGCCGGCTCCGGCACTGTGATCATTGCCGATGATGGGCCCGGAATCGCTGCGCATGCCGCTGCGTCCCTGTTCGAGCGGTTCCGCCGCGGTCCCAATGCCTCGGGCGTCGGCGCGGGCCTGGGGCTCGCAATCGCGAAGTGCATCATGGAGCGGCAAGGCGGACGCCTGTCGGTCGACGCGAATGCGGCCCGCGGGGCGCGGTTCGTGATGGAGTTCCACAAACCCGTTTAAGCCCCACGCGTTAGCAGTTGACCAAGTTGGTCGAGGCATTGGCAACGACCGGGATCTCCGACGGTGGGCACGTCCAGAAAGGCAAGAATTTTATTATCCCGTGATACGTGTTGCTCTCGACAAAAGAATAGTCGCAAACAGTTGGCCGGGAGTAGAATTGTCTACAGCGGGAGGGGTGCTGACAGCTCGTCTCTCGCAGTCCCGGCCGTGATGGCCGGCCGTATTTGCCAGTGCCCAAACAGGGGTCAATTTATGTCCACTCGTCACAGGTTGCTCGCACTTGCTGTGGCAGTAGCGCTCGGTGCGCCGGCGGCTGCCGGGGCACAGGATTTCAGCTTCACTTACCTCGAGGGCGGCTTCGCCGCCGGCTTCGTCAACGACGTTGAGCAGCCCCAGGCCTTCGCTGACAACGGCACCACGTACGATATCGAGACCGATGCCGGCGGCGGCGGCTTCATCGGCGGCGCGTGGCAGTTCTGGGGGAACATGCACCTGTTCGGCGAGTATTCGTCGATCAGCCAGGACCTCGAGGTCAGCGACGGCATCGACACCACCGAGGGTGATTTCGACCTGGTGCGGTGGCGGATCGGCGTCGGCTATGCGTACCCGTTCTCGCCCACGACGAGCTTCTACGGCCGCCTCAGCTTTGACAACGCCGAGCTCAAGGATGTGCGGGTCGCCGGCTTCAATTTCGACGCCGACGTCGATGACAGCGGTATCGGCGGCGAGGTCGGCATGATCTGGGCGGCGACGCCGGTTATCCACCTGCAGGGCTACGTGCGCTACACCTCGGTTGGCAAGATCGCTACCGTCGATAGCGACTTTGCCGAGGGCTTCGATACCTTCGACTCCGACACCCTGGTCGGCCTGGACGGCCGCTGGTACTTCCGGCCTGGTATCGCATTAGTCAGTGGCTACGAATTGGGCAGGATCACCACCTGGAACCTGGGCGTGCGGTTCACGTTCTGACGTTTGCAAGCCCGCTGCCTCTTCGCCCCTTGAGCGGGGATGGCTGCGGAGTACCTGCGACTTCGCACAGCCCAGACCGAAGCTGGCTGTTGACGCCAGATTGTGTTGCCGCGATTCCCGTCGCCAGCCGGTCGGCTTTTAGACTCTATTTGTCTAGAACACGTGTGATTGGGAAGAACAAAGTCCGTATCGCCCAGCAAAGCTACGACCGCCACAAGGACGCGATTCGGCCCTGCGTCGAGTCGGTGATCGCGGAGGCAGTGGAGCTGGACCCGGGAGTGCACCGGATGCGGCGGATCCCGGTGGTGGGCCAGCCGGCGGTCGAGACGCTGCACCAGTCCATCAAGGACATCGTTTACCAGGTCTTCGATCAGGTGGCGCGCGACATCAGCTCTGCCGGCTGCCGCTCAGGAAGATGGAGCTTCGGCCCGCTGCGCGAGGCGCTCCCTGGCTCGGGCAGTCATCGTGTCGAAGCGCGGGTCGGTGCGAATGGGATCGAGGTCTGAATCGGCCTCGATCCAGCTGAGCATTCCCTGGGAAGCCCGTTCGGCGACGCCCTCGAGAATGGTCAGGGCCCGATCATGCTCGCCGAGCGAGCACATCGCGCACACCAGGTTGTAGTGCAGGTTAGAGTTGTCCGGGTCGATCAACCGCGCGCGCGTCGCCCACTCCACCGCACGCTCCCGCTGTCCCAGGACCGCGAGTGCATAGACGCCCATGCCGATCGCCCTGCTGTGCCCAGGCTCCGCGGCGACGATCTTCTCGATGCGGGTCATCGCCTTCCTGGCTGCGCCCTTGGCGCGGGCCCTGTCGTTCTTGGCCATGTGCGACTGCACGACGAACATCGCCGCAGTGAAGTCGGAGTCCATCAGGTCTGACGCGATCTCGAAATGTCGTATGGCCTCGTCGTACTGGCGAAGACCCATGCAGCACAGGCCGGCCATCCTGTTGGCGACGTAAGAGCCGCGATCGAGCTCGATGGCCTTCTGCGCAGCCGTGAGGCCGTCGACGAAGTTGCCGGCGCTGCGGTGTGCGGCAGCGACCGCGGCATGCGAATCGGCGAGATGCGGCCCCAGCGCCAGCGCCCGTCTCGCCGGATGCTGCACATCATCGATTGGCAGGTCCTTGTGGGTGAACAGGTTCCACTGCGCCAGCGCCATCGTCGCCCAGGCCTGCG